>JBDLRA010000157.1:0-9415 GCA_039800285.1 Pseudomonadota bacterium | reverse complement strand
TGGGCATCCGTGCTTCGCTCTGTCTCCGCGCTGGAGACCTATCGTCGTGTCTATCGCGACGCGATTACACCGCGCCGTGTTGCGGCGCTACTGATTCAGAGGGCCGAAATGCCGCGCTCGTTACTGGCCTGCCTTAATGAGGTCTGCGCAAATCTATCTGCCGTCTCCAGTGAGTCGGGCGGCGAGACGGAGCGGATTGCCGGACGCCTTCGGGCTGACCTGCAATATCTGCGAATCGATGACCAGTTTGAGTCACACATTCATGACTTTCTCACACATTTTCTGTCACAGATGTATGCGCTGGGTGTTCGTGTCAGTTACGATTACCTCGGCGGCGCTCCTCGGTAAGCGCATGGTTTTTACTGGTTTTAACAAGGAGCGGTGTTTGTTATGACGTACTGTGTGGCAATGCGCCTGAACGCGGGGCTGGTATTTTTGTCCGATAGCCGCACGAACGCTGGCGTTGATCATGTCTCCACCTACCGGAAGATGACGGTGTTTGAGCGCCCTGGCGATCGGGTCATGGTGCTCATGAGCTCCGGCAACCTTGCGGTGACTCAGGCGGTCCTTTTGGTTCTGACTGAGGCGACGGGGCCAGAGACACTCTGGACCGTCTCATCGATGGCCCGTGCAGCCGCCCTTGTTGGGGAGGCGATCCGAGAGGTACATCGCCGAGATGGCGCATCTTTGTCGAGCTTTGGAATTGATTTCAACTGTAACTTCATCCTTGGCGGTCAGATTCAAGGGGAGGACTGTCGGCTATTTAACATCTACTCTGCAGGTAATTTTATTGAGGCGCATGCAGAGAGCCCTTACTTTCAGATTGGTGAGTTCAAGTACGGTAAACCCATCATCGACCGACTGATCAGACCTGATACGCCGTTAGATGTCGCCGCGAAATGCGCGTTGATTTCGATGGACTCCACGCTGAGATCAAATATCTCTGTGGGTCTGCCGTTGGATCTTTTGCTCTATACACGGGATAGCCTGTTGGTCTCGCGGTTTGTCACGATCACGCAGGATAATCACTACTACAACCTGATCCGCAGCAACTGGGGTCATCAGCTTCGCAAGGTGTTCGATGAACTACCGGATCCAGACTGGGATCAGATGCCGTCATCGGAGAGCTGGCCTGTCTTTGAAGAGCAGATCCGCTCTCGCGATCAGTAGTGGTTAAGACAGGATCAGCAGCGCAGACCTAGCCACGCTGCTGATTGCGCAGATCGAGTAGGCGGTGTTTACTGCGCGGCCCAGCCGCCGTCCATGTTCCAGGCGGCACCGCGGATCTGTGTGGCGGCGGGTGAGCAGAGAAAGAGCGCCAACTGGCCCAGTTGCTCGGGCGTGACGAACTCTCCTGACGGCTGTTTTTCCATCAACAGTTCGCGCTTGGCCTCATCGTTGGAAAGTGACTTGGCCTGCGCCCTTGCGTCGACTTGTTTTTGAACCAGTGGGGTGAGTACCCAGCCCGGGCAGATGGCGTTACAGGTCACAGGGGTCTGCGCGGTCTCGAGTGCAACCACTTTGGTAAGGCCCAGGACACCGTGCTTTGCAGCGACATAGGCGGATTTCTGAACAGAACCGACAAGGCCATGTACCGAGGCGATATTGATGATGCGTCCAAAGCCGCGTTCTCTCATTCCGGGCAGTGCACAGCGAATGGTGTGAAACGCAGACGATAGATTGATGGCAATGATGGCGTCCCATCTATCGACAGGAAAACTCTCAACAGGCGCAACATGCTGGATGCCGGCGTTATTCACCAGAATGTCACAGCGACCGAGCTGAGATTCGGTGCTGCGAATGAGATCTTCGATCTCGCTGGGCTTACTCATATCGGCGGGGTGATACTGCACCCGAACGCCATGCGTCGATGAGAGTGACTGCATTAAGGTGTTGATCTGGGCGGTGTCACCAAACCCGTTGAGCATAATGTCCGCGCCCTGGCTGGCCAGTGTCTCGGCAATCCCAAGCCCGATGCCACTGGTCGAGCCGGTGATAACTGCGACGCGCCCCTGAAGTGATCCTTTGTCCGCCATGTCTGTTTCCCCTGAGTGTTAGGATGATCTGATCCACATGATAAAGATTTTTAGTAAAGGTTCGTCTATGGCCAGGCGATGTGTCGTTCGCTGTCAGACCCCGGAAGGGGAACACAACATGGTCTACCAGGACTGGGGAGACCCGAGCAATCCAGATGTCGTTGTCTGTGTCCATGGGCTGACCCGGATCAGTGATGACTTCTGCGAGCTGGCAGACGCACTGGCCGACCGGTATCGGGTGATCCTCCCTGATGTGGTCGGGCGAGGTCGATCGGATTGGCTTCAGAATCCGTCTCGCTACATGGTGCCGCAGTATGCAATGGACATGCTGGTGCTCATCAAAGCGCTCGGTGTGTCCTCAGTTCGTTGGGTGGGTACCTCGATGGGTGGTTTGATTGCGATGGCACTCGCGTCTCAGCCGAATGCGCCTATCTCTCGCATGGTGCTTAATGATGTGGGGGCGACGTTAAGTGGGGATGCCCTTGCGCGCATCAGTCGTTATCTTGGAACGAAGACGGAGTTTGCCTCTTATGCTGAAGCGAATGCCGCCCTTCGCGTTGTGTTTGCTGGATTCGGTCCGCACTCCGAAGACGAGTGGAACCGGATTGTGGATCGTGTGATAAAACCGATTTCGGGAACTGAAGGGTTTTGCACGCATTACGATCCAGCGATCGCGCAGCCGTTTCGCGAGGCCTATGGGTCCTTTGGAAAAGATCAGGCGCCGCCGCCTGATCTGCTGCTGTGGGATATTTACGATGCGATTCAGTGCCCCACCCTGGTCTTGCGGGGAGGGCTGAGCGATCTTCTAACAGCAGAGACCGCCCTTGAAATGACCCTTCGCGGCCCCCGCGCATCGCTCGTGACCTTCGAAGGGGTTGGTCACGCACCCAGTCTGATGCACGCGGATCAGATTCAGGTGGTGCGTGACTTTCTTGCTTAGAGGGCAGCGATACCCGCTTTGGCGATCTGAGCGTCTTCGGACGACTTCACTGCCGATACCCCAACCGCACCTACGCAGACGCCGTCAACCATGATTGGCACGCCGCCTTCGAGCATTCCTTGGATGGTGGGAGCGGACAGGAATGAGTAGCGCCCTTGGTTAATCACGTCCTCATAGATCTTTGACTCACGTCGACCAAGGGCAGCTGTTTTCGCTTTCTCGGGGGCGATGTGCGCCGCGATCGGGGGGGCGCCATCAAGGCGCTTTAACCAGAGCAGATGACCGCCGTCGTCACAGATGGCAATGGCTACATTCCAGTTATTTTTCTTGGCTTCGGCAACAGCCGCATCACCGATGCGCTGGACGTCTTGTTCGGTAAGGCAGGGGCGTTGGATCATGGCTTCTCCTGTTGTTTAATACGGATCTATGAATCTCGCTACTCGCGACGACTTGCCTGGAATCATACTCGACCGGTTTTCGCTGGTCGTGGTGGCCTTGTTGATCCTCGTGCTTTCTGGCTGCTCTAGCATGGCGCCGCCAACGACCTCGACTGCGTCCCCCTCGACACCTCCTGGCTGGCGTTATCCCGTTCCCGTCGGTGGCGTCATTCAGCCCCCGAGTGGAATGAGTCGGGATCAGGCGATTGCTGAGATTACCTCGCGTTCGGTATTGCTCTTGGGCACGCCTTATCGACTCGGCGGCTCACGACCAAGTGAGGGGCTCGATTGCTCTGGGCTCATTGCGCACGTGGTTGAAGAGGCGTTTCGACTGCGGTTTCCCCGCACAACAGAAGAGCAGGCCTTGGTGGGTTCTCCCGTTTCTCGCAGGTCTCTCGCACCCGGGGATTTGGTTTTCTTTAACACCACAGGGCGGCCCAATTCACATGTTGGGGTCTACCTTGGGGAGAGTCGATTTGTTCACGCACCGACATCGCGGGGTGTGGTGAGAATCGAATCGCTCGAGCAGGGTTACTGGTCGAGGCGATTCGATCAGGCAAGGCGGCTTATTCTCTAGGCCGCCATTTTTTCGATTTTGACTTTCCACTCCTTCGGGCCTGTCTCATGCACGGAGATACCCTGTGCATCCACCGCAACCGTTACGGGCATGTCCTTGACATCGAATTCGTAGATCGCCTCCATGCCGAGATCTTCGAATCCAACCACGCGTGCACCGCGAATCGCCTTACTCACGAGATAGGCGGCACCTCCGACTGCCATGAGATAAGCCGAGCGGTGTTTCTTGATCGCCTCGATCGCCTCGGCGCCACGCTCCGCTTTTCCAATCATGGCGATCAGGCCAGTTTTTGAAAGCATCATCTCGGTGAATTTATCCATCCGCGTGGAGGTCGTTGGGCCTGCGGGTCCAACAACTTCATCCCGCACTGGGTCGACGGGCCCCACGTAATAGATCACACGATTGGTGAAGTCGACGGGGAGTTTTTCGCCCCGGGCCAACATGTCATTGATGCGCTTGTGCGCGGCGTCCCGACCCGTGAGCATCTTGCCGTTCAGCAATAGGGTCTGCCCCGGCTTCCAAGAGGCAACCTCTTCTGGGGTGAGCTTATCGAGGTCGACACGCTTTGATTTTTCAACGTCCGCAGTCCAGGCGACTTTCGGCCAGTCCTCAAGTGACGGTGGCTCGAGATGGACAGGGCCCGATCCGTCTAAATGGAAGTGAACGTGCCGTGTCGCCGCGCAATTGGGAATCATGGCAACGGGAAGGTTGGCGGCGTGGGTCGGGTAATCAAGAATCTTGACGTCAACAACCGTCGTGAGACCACCAAGACCTTGGGCGCCAATGCCGAGCGCATTGACCTTGTTGTAGATCTCAATGCGCATTTCTTCGACCTTGTTCTTGGGCCCACGTTTAAGCAGTTCCGCCATGTCGACGGGTTCCATCAGAGACTCTTTCGCAAGCAGGACTGCCTTTTCCGGTGTGCCACCGATACCGATGCCGAGGATGCCTGGTGGACACCAACCGGCACCCATCGTGGGCACAGTCTTCACCACCCAGTCGGCAACGGAGTCGCTGGGGTTGAGCATGACAAGTTTGCTCTTCGCCTCAGAGCCGCCGCCCTTGGCTGCGCAGATCACTTCGATGCCGTCGCCTTCGACGATCTCGTAGTGAATCACGGCAGGCGTATTGTCTTTTGTGTTCTTTCGCGTGCCCGAGGGATCCTCGAGCACCGAGGCCCGAAGCAGGTTATCCGGGTTCATGTAGGCGCGTCGCACCCCTTCGTTAATCATCTCGGCGACCGACATCGTGGCCCCCTCCCAGCGGACGTTCATGCCGACCTTCAGGAAGACGGTCGCGATGCCGGTGTCCTGGCAGATTGGGCGACGGCCTTCTGCGCTCATGCGGCTATTGGTCAGGATCTGGGCAATCGCATCCCGCGCAGCGGGGCTCTGTTCCCGCTCATAAGCGGCGCCCAAGGCCTGGATGTAATCAAGGGGGTGGTAATAGCTGATGAACTGAAATGCATCAGCGATGCTCTGGATGAGATCGCTCTGTTTTATCGCGGCCATGGCGTAACTCCCTTTTTTGGGGTAGATTTTATGCGGATCTTGACGTCACCAGCACTGGCAAAGAAACAGTGCGGCGGCGCAACATAAGAATTCTAACCCGGTCAAAAGTCCACAAAGGGAGTGTGCAAGATGGCAATCGAGTCAGTAATGCAGGAGACCCGTGTTTTCCAACCGCCCAAGGCGTTCGCTGAAAAAGCCCGTCTCGGCAGCATGACGGCGTACCGGGCGATGTGCAAAGACGCGGAAGAAAACGACGCGGAATATTGGGCAAAACATGCACGGCAGGAGATTACTTGGAAAAAGCCCTTTACACGCGCGCTCGACGAATCCAACGCCCCTTTCTACAAGTGGTTTGATGACGGGTTACTGAACGTCTCTTATAACTGCCTTGACCGCCATCTTGAAAACGGTAACGCAGACAAGGTCGCGCTGATTTTTGAAGCCGATGGTGGCGAGGTCACACGCGTGACCTACCGTGATCTCTATCATCGCGTCTGTCGACTCGCCAATGCGATTAAGGCGATGGGCTACAAGAAGGGCGATCGTGCCCTGATCTATATGCCCATGTCGGTTGAGGGCGTGGTCGCCATGCAGGCCTGTGCCCGACTCGGACTGATTCATTCGGTGGTGTTCGGTGGGTTTTCTGCCAAGAGTCTTCAAGAGCGTGTCGTGGATGCAGGCGCGACCCTGATCATTGCGGCCGATGAGCAGTGCAGGGGTGGGAAAGCCATTCCTTTAAAGCCTGCTGTTGACGAGGCGTTTGGTCTCGGTGGCTGTGAGGGTGTTCGCCATGTGATTGTCTATCGCCGCACCGGCGGTAGTGTGCCGATGACGGCCGGCCGTGATGTCTACATGGACGACATTACCAAGAACCAGGCAGACACCTGTGAGCCAGAGTGGGTTGAGGCAGAGCATCCGTTATTCATTCTCTACACATCGGGATCGACGGGTAAACCGAAAGGGGTTCAGCATTCCTCGGGTGGCTATCTTCTGCACGCCATCATGACCATGAAGTACACCTTTGATATTCAGGCATCAGATGTCTTCTGGTGTACTGCCGATATTGGCTGGGTGACGGGTCACACGTACATTACCTATGGACCACTTGCCTGTGGTGCGACTGAGATCGTGTTCGAAGGGGTGCCGACCTATCCGGATGCAGGCCGCTTCTGGAAGATGATTCAAGATCACAAGGTTTCGATCTTCTATACGGCACCGACTGCCATTCGCTCGCTCATCAAAGCGTCTGAGGCAACACCTGCGACGGCACCAAAGAACTATGACATGTCCTCTCTGAGACTCTTGGGTTCCGTCGGGGAGCCCATTAATCCAGAAGCCTGGATGTGGTACTACAACAATGTCGGTGGCGGGCGCTGTCCGATCGTGGACACCTTCTGGCAGACAGAAACTGGCGGTCACATGATCACGCCGATGCCGGGTGCAACCCCTCTTGTTCCTGGATCGTGCACGCTGCCGTTCCCTGGGATTCAGGCGGCCATTGTGGACGAGGCAGGTCATGATGTCCCGAATGGTCAGGGTGGCATTTTGGTTGTGAAGCGTCCTTGGCCTTCCATGATTCGAACGATCTGGGGAGATCCTGATCGTTTTGTGAAGAGTTATTACCCCGAAGAACTGGGTGGCCGACTCTATCTCGCTGGCGACGGCGCGATTCGGGATAAAGAAACGGGCTACTTCACCATCATGGGTCGTATCGATGACGTGCTGAACGTCTCTGGTCACCGGATGGGCACGATGGAGATCGAGTCCGCACTGGTGGCGAATCCGCTGGTTGCAGAGGCTGCCGTCGTCGGTCGACCTGATGAGACAACCGGGGAGGCGGTGGTTGCCTTCGTCGTGCTCAAGGGGGCTCGTCCGTCGGGTGATGATGCGAAGAAGATGGCCAACGATCTTCGGAACTGGGTTGGTAAAGAAATTGGACCCATTGCCAAACCAAAGGAAATCCGCTTCGGCGATAACCTTCCCAAGACGCGATCGGGCAAGATCATGCGCCGACTGCTGAGAACCTTGGCCAAGGGAGAGGAGATCACGCAGGACACCTCCACGCTGGAGAACCCTGCAATCCTCGATCAGCTGAAACATACCGTATAAGGCAGTTCGGATTGCCAGCCATCGTGGGCTGGCGGTCCGCCGAGGTTTGTCTGCTTGGCTAGGGCGGGGTCTGTTACACTTGCCCGGCTTAAGCAGCCACGTCTGGAATTCTTTTCAGGCAGCGGCTTTGTCTTCCTCTCGCGGAGAGATGGATGAGTGGTTTAAGTCGCACGCCTGGAAAGCGTGTATGGGTTAATAGCCCATCGGGGGTTCGAATCCCCCTCTCTCCGCCAACACAGAACAACCATGAACACGGCCTTAGCCAAACAAGTACTTGAGGCCGCCTTGCTAGCCCACACAGAGCCGATGCCTGTGTCGGAGCTTCGGCGGTTATTTGACGACGAACTCGATGCGGACACCATTCGTCTGCTGCTAGAAGATCTGCAGCGCGAATGGGTCGGGCATGGCGTTGAGTTGGTGCCGCTCGCCTCGGGCTGGCGTTTCCAGACTCGCCCTGAGATGCGGGAGTACCTGGATAAGCTGAAGAATGAAAAACCTCCGCGTTATTCGCGGGCGACCATGGAAACCTTGGCAATCATTGCCTATCGTCAGCCGGTCACGCGTGGGGATATCGAGGATATTCGCGGTGTTGCCGTTGCGACTCAGGTGATCAAGTCCCTCGAAGATCGCAGCTGGATTGAAGCCATCGGTCACCGCGACGCGCCCGGTCGGCCGGCTCTCTACGCGACAACACGACATTTTCTAGATGACCTTGGGCTGCGTTCCTTAGAGGAACTTCCGACTTTAGATGCCAACTGGAGCGAGACGGCAGCGAACCTGTTACCCGGAATGACAGAGGAAGAGCCCTCTGCAGAAGCACCCGCAGCGGCTCCAAGTGAAGAAGAGCCCGACGCGCAAGAGTCCTCTGCATCCGAAGATGAAACAACGTCGCAAGATCAGCCCGCTGCTGATGACAACAACCGAGATCCCTCGTAATGGATGAACAGTTAGAGCCCGTAGAACCCGCAGAAGACAGCGACGAAGAGGCTGTTGCACCCGGTGAGGAGGTCCAGGCTGCTTCAGAACCAGACGCAGAACCGATTCCTTTTTTCGCCCAGCAAGGCTCGCAGCCGCGCATCGGCGGGCCCTCGCGCGTAGGGCTTGATTACGATCCCCCCAAGTTACATAAAGTCTTAGCAGATGCGGGCATTGGCTCGCGTCGTGAAATGGAAGAGCTGATTCTGGCCGGCCGCGTCTCGGTGAACGGAACGCCTGCGCACATTGGCCAACGGATCCTGCATTCCGATCAGGTCAAGGTCAATGGCAAGCCCATTCGTATTCGGGTGGCACCGCCCCCGATTCGGGTTCTCGCGTATCACAAGCCGGCAGGCGAGATCGTCACGCGAGATGACCCACAGCATCGGGTGACTGTTTTTAAAAAGCTTCCCCCTGCAAAGTTCGGCCGCTGGATTGCTGTTGGCCGTCTAGATCTCAATACGGAAGGGCTTTTGCTCTTTACGACTTCAGGCGAGCTGGCAAATCGGTTAATGCATCCGAGGTCTCAGGTCGAGCGCGAGTATGCGGTACGTATTCTTGGCGAACTGACCGATGAGGCGCGTCAGTCGTTGCTGGATGGCGTCACCCTGGACGATGGCCCTGCGAAATTTGAGCGGATTGAAGACGCTGGCGGCGAAGGTGCGAATCACTGGGTTCGTGTGGTGATTGCCGAAGGCCGTAATCGCGAGGTTCGTCGACTCTTTGAGCAGGTGGGTCTTACCGTGAGTCGTCTCATTCGAATTCGTTACGGTGATGTCGCGCTGCCGCCCAGTCTGCGTCGTGGTAAGGCAGTCGATCTCTCTGAACAG
>JBDLRA010000156.1:0-3949 GCA_039800285.1 Pseudomonadota bacterium | reverse complement strand
GACGGCAAGGTCTCACCAGCCGCAAGCCGTCTTTCTGCAGACCAGTCAGCAGTACGAAAGATCCAGTCCCAGACCGGAAAAAGCACAGCAAAGTTAACACCGCGCGTTGGCCCTTCATGGCCAATGCCCATGGCGTGATGAACACGATGAAAGCCCGGGGAGACCAAGAGTCGAGCAGCCCACCGGGGAAACGCAAGACCAAGATTGGCGTGTTGCAGGCTCTGCCAGACGCGAGTGATCACGACGAATCCAAGAAACTGAGCCGGCGCAACACCGATCAACAGAGCAACAAAGGCCAAAACCGCATCCCGAATGAGATCATCCAGCAGGTGATTCCGATTATCCGTTAAAAACGTCATGCGACGCTGGGCGTGATGAATCGCATGAAGCGCCCACCACCAGTTCCACTGGTGCTGAAACCGATGCATCCAGTAATCAACGAAATCCAAAATCAACAGGTAGACAAAGGCCGCTAATAACGGCGAATAAGTCAGACCCAGTGCAGCATCAAGCTCAATGTTGGGCACCCCCCATGCGCGAAGCGTATCTTTTAAAAGCAGCACGATGGGCTGAAGAATCGCAAAGACGAAGACCGCGAAAGCGCCAAGACGATGCAACAAGGTGTAGGAGAAATCGATCCAAGGCGAATCCCCTGGGAGCGATGGTTGATTTCTCTCAGCTGGGTAAAGACGTTCAAGCGGCAACAGAATGGCTGCGAGCAGACTTACCTCAATAACCCCAATAAGAAACCATTCCGTGAAATCAAAGGCGTCCTCCATGTGCGCCAGAAGATCTAAGCGGGCCAGCATGGGCAGAACAACCGCCTCGAAAAGCGCGGCATGCACGGCGTTAAACCAAAGACCAATCTGCTCGAGAAAACTCATCGCTTATTTTGATAGTGAGGATGCTGTGGAATCGTCCGAAAACAAAATCCTTTTTCCTTGAGGCCAACAATCAAGGGTTCAAGCATCGGCGCATAGACCTCTTGACGCGACCAGATGCCGAGGTGTGCCATCAAGATATCCCCCGACCGAATATCCCTCAAGGCCTTCTGTAACAACATCTTATTGGGATAGCGATCGCTCGGAAGTTCATCCCCCAGAAACCCCGCAGGACTCCAGCCGACATGACGATAACCGCACTGCGTCGCTGCGGCGATCGCATTGGGCGTCGTATAACCACCCGGCGCACGCCAGATGGCATCAAACCGTCGCTGCGTCATTTGAAAAAACCGCTCCTCCACCGATCGCAGCTCCCCGCAGAACGCCTCGGGTGTCATCACCAACGTCTTTCCTGAATCCTGCCCAAACTGCGGTCGATAGCGAATGGCATCCCCTTGGGCAGCGAGAATTCGGCCGTGCCGCATCGTATGGCTACCAAATGCGTGGCCCTCCTTCGCGAGCGCCTGCCAAAATCCTGTCCAGCGCTCATCCAAGACCATGTCGCCTTGAAACGTCTTCTCGTTTGCAATGAAAAAAGTCGCCTTGACCTGCTGATCCCGAAGGAGCTGCGCAATCCACTCCGCACGCTGCATTCCGCCCGTATCAAAGGTGAGGTAGACCGGCTTGTCGCAGACGCTTGCGATCGCCGGTGCCATCGGCACAAAGGACAACACGACAGGGAACAGAACAAGCAGCCATCCGTAAAGCCGAACACTGGCCTCACGAAAGATGACAGCAAGACGCTTAGAGAAGGCCCGCGCGCTCATGAAGATAGACACCGTGAGGCGAACGACCGACCTGAATCCGTTTAATGACTCTGCCCTCGACGAGATCAACAACCGCCACAGACCGTGTCCAGCGCTGGGTGACCCACAGAAAACGCCCTGAACGGTCAATCTCCATACAGTCTGGCCCCCCCGAGACCGGAATCTGAGCCTCGACCTTCAAGGTGCTCATATCGATTTTGGAGATCGTATTGGCCACACGATTCGAGACCCAGAGATGGCGTTGATTACCCTGGTTACGAAAGGCATGGGCGCCTTCACCCGTCTTAATCGCCGCGACAATTCGTGGACCTTCCGTTGTGCCGGGGCGAGGGTCAATCACCTGGACCACGCTATCGCCCATAACCCCAACGAAGAGCAGTTTGGAATCCGGTGAAATGGCAACACCTGCTGGCAATCGACCAACTTTGAAGCGCCATAAAACAGCCATTTTCTTGACATCGATCGCGACCAGTTCATCAGAATCTTGAAGGGTGCAGTAGGCAACGCGACTATCACCAGAAAAAATTAGATGGCTCGGAGTTTTCGCAAGATCAAACCGCGCGACACGCTTGAGAGAAAATTGCTGGCCGGTACCGCCAGGCCGATACAGGTCGATGTGATTTAAGCGATTCGCACAGATCAGAAAAATGGACTGATCCGGCGAAAAACCGAGGTGATAAGGATCGTCAATACCCTGCAGTGAATGTAAGACCTTGCCGGTTAATGGATCAAGAAACGTGACCGAGTCGGAGACGGCATTACCGACCAAAACCATCTTGTTATCCGGGCTGGGATACAGGTGATGTGGCTCCTTACCCGTTTCAACCCGCCCAAGCACCTGATAGCTCACAGGATCAATCAGACTGACATCGGCATCTCGGGAGTTTAAGACGATCGCAGGCGGTAACTTGGTTGGCGCGGTTGCGACAGTCTGCGCGACACCGGCACCCCACGGGAGACTTGCTCCCGCCAGGGCACAGGCTGCCGCAGCGCCTTTCACCAGGGCTCGACGATCAGAATTCAGGGTCTTCATAGCCTTCCATTATCGCGTTATTCCATGAGGTTGGCCCAAGACTTCTGAAGCCGCTTGACCGAGACCGGCATTGGGGTTTTCAGCTCCTGGGCAAACAGGGAGACCCGCAGCTCCTCGCACATCCAACGGAATTCTTCGGCGCGCTCCGAACGCTGCCCCCGCTGCGCATCCGCCCATCGCCAGAAAGGCCCCTCAATGGATAGGCAATCCGCCATCCATCGCTGATCCCGGGCAGGATCCTGACGACACTTGTCGATCCGAACTGAGATGGCCTTGAGATACCGAGGAATATGACCCGCTCGGCTAGCAGGCGTTGTGAGCAGAAAATCCTTTGGTAAGAGTCGGGACAGCTGCTGCTGAATATCCCGACTGGCTGCAGCATGTGCCTTGATTGTCGCCAATTTCTTCGTGTTCGCGCTGTGCTCGCTCAGAACGACCCCGAGCCAACGGATCAACTCCTGTCCGATCAGCATCACTCGGGATCGGCCAGCTGCGAGACGGCCAGAAAACACGGCATCATCCTCAGGAAGGCTGTCTGCGAGAAATATCCGATCGATGACTGCATCCCGCAGGTGATTCACCAATTGTTCGTAAGCGCCGATTGCCGCGTACTGCAGCCCAATCTCGCGTCGTCCCTGGAGTTCCTTTTCGAGGGCACGAAAGGGTTCTTTCAGCGCCTGCGCGAAGCGCTCGCGCCACACCTCTCGACTGGCTCCAGTCACCTCCGTATCGGAGGGCGCCTCCACCCCCAAAGCGGACATCAGCGCCTCAAGATCACGCCCTTCCGCGAGTCGCCGACCAAAACCATCGATGACCTGAAGGTTCACCCAGCAATGCTGGCTGACCGACTCCAGCTTGTAATCGTCCCGCCTTGTCGAAATACCAGTCTGTTCCGAGATGTCCTGAATCAGTGCCTGGATCAACGGCAGGCTGCCCGCACGCAAAGCCCAGCGATCGCAGAACCCTTGCGCGTAATCCGGCAACGGAACGCAATGCCGACGGAGACGCTGCGGCAGACTCTTGAGTAAGGCCTGAACCTTTTCAGCCCGCATACCGGGCACCAGCCAATCCAGTCCCACAGGGTCAAGGATAGCCAGTTGTTCAAGTGGGACGGTCAAGGTAACCCCGTCTCGCGGATCGCCGGGCGCAAAGTGGTACGCCAATCGATAGGTCTGATCCCCCATCCGCAACGTCTTCGGAAACTGGTC
>JBDLRA010000155.1:0-4435 GCA_039800285.1 Pseudomonadota bacterium | reverse complement strand
CCCCCGATCCGCAGTCGGATAATGTCTTCGATTCGGGGCAAGGACTCACAACCGGAAAAGCTGGTGCGGAGGCTGCTGTTTGCATCGGGATTTCGGTATCGGCTTCATCGACGCGACCTGCCTGGGAGCCCTGACATTGTTCTTGGACGTCGCAGGGTTGTGATCTTTGTACACGGGTGTTTCTGGCACCGTCATGAAGGGTGTCGATACGCCAAGGTTCCAGGGAGTCGAACGGAATTCTGGACATCCAAGCTCGAACGCAACGTGGAGCGCGACCGGACTTCTGTCAAAGTACTGCGCGAGTTAGGTTGGCGGGTGCTGTGTGTCTGGGAATGCTCCACACGTGACGTGGGTCTTCATGCAGATCTTCAAAGGTCCCTGAAAAACTGGATTGAGAGTGATTCCACGTCTTTTGAAATAAGCCCCAAGTCGCTGAAATGACCTCAGCGTACACTTATGGGCCTCATCAAAAGTGGCACAGCGCTAGGTTCGAGGCGATGAAAGGAAGTCATTAATAACTTTCCCGATCTGCTTGGCAAGAAACGGTGGCACCGCGTTGCCGACTTGCCCGTATTGCTCAGTACGGTTGCCTTCGAAAAAGTAGTTGTCGGGGAATGTTTGCAGTCGCGCAGCTTCGCGCACAGTCAAGCTGCGGCATTGGGCAGGGTCCGGATGGATGTAGTAGTGACCGTCTTTTTTGATGTGTGCAACAACCGTCGACGAAGGGGCACATGCCAGCTGTACACGGAAGCGATCCTTAAACGGAATCGTGTCTAGATAGACGTTGACATGATCGGGCAACAGGCCCGGTGGGAAATTTGTCAAGTCAGGTGCGTACCCTTGCGTTGAAGCGAAGCAGGCTGCAAACATGTAGCGGTGGAGGTCCGATCTCATATGCCTTCTCGTCTCATGTTGAAGGACACCCCCGAGCTTCGGATCCAGGTACCACGATCGGAGGTGCTCAGGCATTACCTTTCCTGGATCCACCGTGGACGTAATGAACGGCGCACCAAACGTGGAAAGCGTCTCAGATTGCTTGGCGCACTTGATCATCGCGTGTTCGATTTCCGATCGCACAGAAGCCCGCCACCCCTTCAGCGACTGCGGCGCCTCCCGAATGGTGGTAAGCCATGCTTCGTGCGAGTCCGGTTCCCGAGACAAGCGGCTTCGGAGGGGCGGTAGCCCTGCTAGCGCGCCTCTCACACCCACCTTCTCCTCCATCTCTCGAAGCAGGAATCTGTCTGGGTGTGCGGCGAGCGCGGGGATTGAGCGAGCAACATCCTCACGGATACCGAAGAGAAAGACACGATGTCGGCTCTGTGGGACGCCGTATGCGTCAGCCTCCACGACATAGTCAATCGGAGCAAGATCATCGTGACTGACAACTAACGACTTAATCACGTAGCGCACGTCTGGGCGAGGCTTCTGCAAATCATCCAAGATGCGCTGAAAGATGAGAGTCCCTGCATTCTGAGAGTTGAGCATCCCCTTGACGTTCTCCATCAAGAAAACTGCAGGGGAAAATTCCTTGATGATTCGCAGATATTCGGTATAAAGAAAGTGCCGAGCATCAGCCTCAAATTTCTTTGGATCTTTGCTGCGCAGCCGAGAGCGACCAGCCAGTGAGTATGCTTGGCATGGTGGCCCCCCGATCAGAACCCAATCAGTTTCTCCCCCCAACGCTTCCCTTATCCATTGATTGACTTTGCCATGAGGTGTTTTTCCTAGCTCCGCGCATCTGGCTTCTACTTCTGAGTGCTTTGCAGCATCGGTGATTGACGGATGAGATAGGAACTCATTGCGCAAGATCTTCCCGCTTACATAGTCGTAGTATGCCTGCGGCACGCCCCCTTTCGCAAATTTGCGAAAAATTGCGCGCAAAGTCAGGGTTTGGTGGGCGATAGGATCCTTTTCAATTGACACCTTTACATCATATGGATGTTGGCCTTTCTCATCGACGATTGAGGAAAACCCTTCGCATAGGCCTCCTGGCCCTGCGAATAGATCGATCACGGGTATCTTTTTCGATCGAGTCATACATTCTCTTTACATACATCCCTCAGGGGTTGGCGGGCCATAGCCTAGCAGGTCTTGGCTCTATGCGGGGAATCGAGATCCCTGCTCGCCCAATCCAGTCGGCGACGGATGAAGCGGTTCCCTCATGGCCGACCGCCTAGGCTGACCAACCACACTGACTGCCAAGCGGGGTTTAGCGCCGTGAAGGCGATGGCAAGACTGGCGATCAGTCGGCCAGTCGGCAGTCTCGTGATGGTCGGAGAGCCAAAGCCACTGGTCAAGGAGTTTGCCCACGTAGTCTTTGCCCAGTGCGTGGCCGCGATTTGGTACGAACGTAACTGGAATTCCTGTCGCCTCGCCAAACCGCCTGACAGCATCGGGGTGACTTTGCCAGTCCTGTTCACCAACATGAATCTCGGCCTTCTTGGGCATTGGGAAATCGCCACTGGCGGCCAACTCCATCAGGTGCCTTGATCGAGGTGGCACGAATCCCATCATCCGATCTTCGTTGACAAAGTGACCGACGATGGGTGACAGAAGCAACAGATGGCCCGGGAATGGATCCAGGCCTGCCTGAGCGTGCAGAAAAAGATACGCACCGAATGAATTGCAGATCACCTTGGCATCGTCTGTCCAGAACCCCGATTGGAGATCATTTGCCACAAGATCAATCTGCTGCCGGAACTCCAGGTTCTTAAACTCGCCTCGTGTCTCACGTCCTGTGATGTCAAAACCGCGATCTAACAAACCCTGTCCAATGCCGGTCTGAATCTGTCCGCCGGCACCCGGAAGGTAGTAAATGGTTCGCTTGTTCATGGTGGGCTTCGTGGTGTTGGATACGTTTTGCCGATGCGGGGTGTGGAGAAAGGGAGTGCAGCGTAGTCGCTGCAAAGTGCTCTCTGCGGTTGTTGCTGATAGTGGCTATTGCTGAATCAAAAAAAGTAACCAGATTGAAATTCAGGGTTCGGCATCCAAGTGGATTGGGGGCAGCATGTGATGGCGCAAAATCGTCAGTAACTGTTTGAATGATAATCGTACCTCTCTGGTGAGTAACGTAAACCTGATCAAACGAGACAACGGCACTCGGATCTCGGTTGCGAGCGTGCTTTACTTCCGGTCGTTTTTTATCAGGAGAAAAGGGAAAAACCAGTGCAGATATTATTATAAGTCTCTTTTTATAAAGGAATTACGGCCTATGCTGCTTGTGCCTGCATTGGGCGATTCACCCTTCTAACTACCCCTTGCGTCAGAGACAACGCCGACCTATTGTTAGATGAACGACTCGCGGCCATCGTGCCGTATACGAGCCTGCGTGATGGCTAGGCCAGCGCGCCCTTCTGTTTGACGCCCGGGGCCACGTCCGTACTGGCAGTACAAGGCTTTGGCTTATATTAAAAATATGTTAATTCAGACCATTCTCACCACTGCTGGCGGCATGATTTCTTGCCGTCGCTGTACGGCGATGAGCACTCGCACCGGGCGGCAGTGTGGCCGGCCAGCTCTTACATCGAGTAAGTCGGCAAAATGCCCCGCGCACGGGGGGCGTAGCACCGGTCCTAAGTCGGCTGCGGGTAAAGCCCGAATCGCAATAGCTCATACCCAACACGGTCGAGAGACGAAAGAGGCACGTACGACACGGAGCGCGGCATCGTTGCGGCTACGTGAGCTCGAGGATGCGGGGCTTACGCTAGGGCTGATCGAGGGGCCGAGGACCCGGGGCCGCAAGCCGAAAGGCTATGTTCAGATCAGGTCCGCTGACGATGTGAGGCGGATGATGGTAGAGGACGCTCTTCGGAACACGGCTATGGCCGCTACCGACGCCGACTGAAATTTTTTCGCGTAAGACCCATCGACCGGAATAGGGCGTATTCGGCTAGTCCGACTCTGAGATCAATGCTGAGGATCTGAAGCCAATAGATCCTTGAAGATGTCTAGCCGCTGCTCCCATGGCTTCTTGTGCTGAATCGAACCATTGTCCCTTCAAGATTTCGCCGTCCACCGTTGCATACCAACTGCCGCTTCGAGCGGGTTTGACAGTAGCGATCTGGCCAGCGATCCGAATATGAAAGCCCGCGCCCTTTTTATTTGCCACCCAACCGGTGTTCGCTGGCTTCAACATCGACGTATCACCCTCCAGGATTGGCTCCATCGCCTGCATCGCCTCCTCCGCCGTGTTGAAGGTCCCCTTCGTGAAGCGGTCTTGGAAGGCCCCAGCCCAGTCGCCGTCGCGGCGGCGGAATACCGTCATCACTTCGTCAGTGCTGATGACATACATGTAGTTGCCGTTATCGTTCTCGCGCCATTCATCCATTTCATTCTTCCTTCGTAGATCGCTCGGGTGGCCGGGATGTCCCCTTCTGCGGGACGATGCATGAGTCCCGCAAGGGACGGGGGTTTGAGAACCCCACGTAAATCCTTG
>JBDLRA010000154.1:0-10367 GCA_039800285.1 Pseudomonadota bacterium | reverse complement strand
AGCTGAATGTCTCCTCCGATGTCGATCTCATCTATGTCTTCTCGGAGGAAGGCGAGACAGACGCCAGCAGTCCGAGCAGCCGTGCGATTGATACCCATACCTTCTTTACGAAAGTCGGGCGTCGGATCGGGGCCCTGCTGAGCGAATCAACGGCCGATGGTTTTGTCTTTCGCGTGGACCTACGACTAAGACCCAATGGCGATGCGGGACCGTTGGCAGTAAGCCTTGGCATGCTCGAGGAGTATTTCATCGTGCAAGGCCGTGAATGGGAACGGTATGCCTGGATTAAGGCACGCGTCGTGAACCAACAACACGTGCAGTCCTCCGAGGCCTTTACCCAGTCTGTCGCGGGCCTTTCCGATGTGGTGCGGCCCTTCGTTTTTCGTCGCTACCTTGATTTCAATGTGCTCTCAGCGCTCCGTGACCTCCACAGTCAGATTCGCCAAGAGGCCTCGCGGCGTCAGCTCAATCGTGAATCGCACATGGCCGGGGAAACCGATCCCATCGATATCAAGCTGGGGCCAGGGGGCATTCGTGAAATCGAATTCATTGCCCAGATGTTTCAGCTGATTCGCGGCGGGAAAGAAGAACCCCTGCGGGCAAAGGGCACCCGCGAGGTGCTGGACTATCTGGCCAAATCAGGTCGGCTCTCCCTCGCGGAGATCGAGATGCTGAAAACCGCCTATCAGTTCTGGCGTGATATTGAACACCGTCTCCAGTATCGAGAGGATGCACAGACCCATGTGCTTCCCGGGAAGTTTGACGTGGTCACTCGGGTCGGCGCCTCGATGGGATTTGATTCCGCGGAATCCTTTCTTGCCGCGATTCAGACCACCCAGAACACCGTGCGAGAATCCTTCGAACGGCTCTTCTCAGGTGTTGCTGCCGACACCTCTGCCAATGCACCGAGCGCAGGCGAGACCAAGCTTGAGCGACTCTCTGCACGGGCCAAGGTCATTTCCGAACAGACCCCGAATCCAGAGCAGACCCTAGTACGACTCAATCAGCTACTTGAGGCCATTGGTCGTCGATCGTCTTATCTCGCGCTCTTCGATGAATATCCGAGTGCGTTTTCGCGTGTCGCGCAGGTCGTCAGCGCCTCCGCTTGGGCATCAGACTATCTCCGCCAGCATCCCATCGTTTTAGATGAGTTACTCGATACGCGGTCACTGGAGACGCCACCCGATGATCGCGCGTTTCTTGAAGAGCTTCGGACACGACTGCGCGAGGCCACGCACAACGGTCAACCGGACATCGAAAGACAGATGGACGCGCTGCGCGAGGTGCATCATGCCCACCTATTTCGACTCTTGGTTCAAGATCTCGATGGCCGATGGCCACTTGAAAAACTATCAGACCATCTTTCTGCGATGGCCGATGCGGTTCTCGAGGCAACACTGGAAGCGGTCTGGCCAACCCTCACCAAACGACATCGAGACCATCCGAAATTTGCAGTCATCGCCTATGGTCGTTTGGGTGGCAAGGAACTCGGCTACGCCTCTGATCTCGATTTGATTTTTCTTTTCGAAGACAACCACGAGATGGCCCAAGAGATCTATGGGCGTCTTGCGCAGCGTCTCAATGTCTGGCTATCGACCGCCACCGCAGCGGGCACCCTCTTCGAGATTGATCTCCGACTGCGCCCCAACGGCAGCGCAGGCCTACTGATTACCGCGCTCGACGGCTTTATTGCGTATCAGACCCAGCACGCCTGGGTCTGGGAACATCAGGCCCTCACCCGCGCCCGCTTCTGCGCGGGAGATCGAGACATTGGTCAGCAGTTCGAGGCTGAACGCGAGCGCATTCTTCGCCTTCCAAGAGAGGCCGGTCCGCTCTTAGAAGAAGTGCTCGCCATGCGCGACAAAATGCATGAAGGGCACCCCAATCCGACTGACCTCTTTGACATCAAACACGACAAGGGCGGCATGGTCGATATTGAATTCATCGTGCAGACACTCGTGCTGCGATACAGCCACGCGCATCCAGAACTGACCGGCAATCTTGGCAACATTGCACTGCTCGGGATCGCAGGACGCCTGGGCTTAATTGACGTCTCGCTTGCAGAACAAGTCGCCAATGCCTATCGCAGCTATCGCCGCAGGCAACATGCCGAGCGCCTTTCTGGCGCCGGGTCAGCGCGTGTGCCGCAGTCTGAATTCCTTGACGCGCAACAGGCGGTCAAGGCGCTATGGCGCGCGGTGTTTGCAGACGCGCCCAAGGCACCCCGCACGTTACAGATGATTCACGAGAGCAAAAGCAACTTGCCGATCACGTAGACCGATAGACCTGCTGCAAGACAGCCGGCCATATGCCGAGTCGCCCACCAGCCGATCAGGCTTGCCACAGCTGCCCAGATCTTTGGATTGTTCATCGCCAGAGCGAGCTCGCCCTGATGGAATAAAACGCTGGGCACAATCACCGCCGTAATCGCGGCCATTGGCGCAAATCGCAAGGCACGCTGCAGTCGCAACGGCAGATCAATACGACGCGGCCATAAGGTCAACGTTGCCCGCGAAACAATCGTCATGACCATCAGCCCAACAATACCGATCCAGATATAAGCCGTCTGACTCATGGCTGATTCTCCGATGACGGCGGCGAGGCAGAGGGTGCTGCTGTATCCACCAACATCGCCGCCAGCACACCGGCCACCACCGCAATCAGTAGCCCAAGATTCAAAGGCAGGCTGACCGCCAGTACGGCGACCATCGCGGCAACGCCAACACAGACAAGACTTGCCCGGTCCAATAACATCGGCAGCAACATGGCAATCAGTGCCAAGGACGCCACATACTCAAGGCCCCAGGACAACGGGATGACGTGGGCTAACAAGATCCCCGCAATCGAACTGCTCTGCCAGACAACCCAGTTAAACCCAGCCGCCCATCGGAAATAAGCCAACGGCTCCGACACAGCCAGCGATTGATCGGCCTGAAGAAGGCTCGGCTGCGTCTCCGGCGGGTTCGGATAACGGCGAAGAAAATTGACCGACAGCACATCCACCGTGCCAATCGAATACAACAGCCGTGACCCCCATGGCAGTCGCTGAAAAAACGGCTTTACCGCCGCTGAGTAAATGACAAACCGAAGGTTGACGATCAAGGCACTCGCCCAGATGATCGCCAGTGGTGCTGAGGCCGCAAGCAACGGAAGACTCGTTAGCTGTGCCGATCCAGCATAGACCAGTAAGGTCATCCCGATAGCCTGCGCCGTGCTCAGTCCTGATTGCACCATGGCCACCCCTGTCACGAGCCCCCAGGTTGCCATCGCCAGGCTAGAGGGAAGTGCCTCGCGTACGCCCAGCGCAGCGGTAGGCTGTCGAATCCATCGAAGAAGAGGGTGATCGGTCATTGCGCCTCAGATTGTAGAGGTCTCCAGGGGGCAGCCCTGTCCGCCGTCCGCTAAAATAGCTGCCACTCAAACTCTCTCAGGGGCAAGTCATGTCAATGGCCGATCGTGATGGCTGGATCTGGATGGATGGGCAGTTCGTGCCCTGGCGAGATGCCAAGATCCACGTGCTCACCCACACCTTGCACTACGGCATGGGCGTGTTTGAGGGAGTCCGCGCCTATAAAACAGCAGATGGTCCCGCTATTTTTCGTCTGACCGAGCATACCCAGCGGCTGATGAACTCCGCGAAGATCTTCCAGATGAAGGTGCCATTTGATGCAGCGACGCTGGAAGCCGCACAAAAAGAAGTCGTGAAGCGCAACCAGCTCGAGTCCTGCTACATCCGGCCGCTCATCTGGATCGGCTCCGAAAAGCTGGGCGTCGCGGCAAAAGACAACAAAATTCATGTCTCTATCTCGGCATGGCCATGGGGCGCTTATCTCGGAGAGGAAGGCATCACCAAAGGCATTCGGGTGAAGACATCGTCGTTCTCACGTCACCATGTGAATGTCTCGCTTGTGCGCGCGAAAGCCTGTGGCTACTACATCAACTCCATCCTGGCCAATCAGGAAGTCACCGTACACGGCTACGACGAAGCCCTACTGCTCGACACCGAAGGCTATGTCTCCGAGGGGTCTGGTGAGAACGTCTTCATTGTGAAAAACGGAAAACTCGTCACGCCCGATCTCGCTTCTTGTCTGGATGGCATCACCCGCGACGCAGTGATGACCATGGCCCGCGACATGGGAATCGAGACCATTGAAAAGCGGATCACTCGTGATGAGATGTACTGTGCGGATGAGGCCTTCTTCACTGGCACCGCTGCCGAGATCACGCCGATCCGTGAACTTGACGATCGAACCATTGGCAATGGCGGCCGTGGCCCAATTACCGAAAAGCTTCAGGCCCTCTTCTTTGATGTTGTTGCCGGTAAATCGGCTCAGTATCGTCACTGGGTTCATCCGGTCTAACCACTGAGAGAAAGCACGCGATGTCCACAGAATCTCAACACGCCGCCGCACCCGTTGTTCTGCAGGCCAGTGACCTCCCGGCCTTTTGCCCGAACCCCGCAATGCCGCTGTGGAACCATCACCCAAAAGTGTTTCTAGACCTCGGGCATGACGGCAAGGCCCGCTGCCCTTACTGCGGCACCCAGTACCAGCTTGCCCCCGGTGCCAAAGTCCACGGCCACTAAGTCTGCTCTGGTCATCGCCCCGCAGTGGGTCGGGGATGCCATCGTCTCGTTACCGCTGATCGCGCAACTGCGTCGGGAGTATGCGGCTGTTGACGTACTGGTCATGTCCGGCGTGGCCGCGGTCTATCAGGCCTGTCCAGATGTCCGCGAGGTCATTGCCCTTCCCTTTCAACATGGCGCGCTCCAATGGTTCCTCAGACGAAAGACGGCAGCGCAGATCAAAGGCCGATACGAGACAGCAGTCGTTCTTCCTAACTCGTTGAAATCTGCGCTGATTCCGTGGCTTGCAGGGATTCCCATCCGTCGTGGCATGCTGGGAGAGCATCGGTACCTGCTGCTCAATGACCGACGCAGCCCGCCGCCTCAGACAGGACATGGACGTCCCTCGATGCTGGCCCATTACCTATCGCTTGCCGATCACCCAACCCCCTTCCAGAGCATTGACGCAGCAGGCGAACACCGACCACGTCTTGTTGCCGCCTCATGTCCTGTCGCGACAGCAGTCCCTGAAGGGCCACTGCTCATGCTATGTCCAGGAGCGGAATATGGCCCTGCGAAACAGTGGCCCGCAGAGCATTTCGCAGCCCTTGGGCGGCAGTGGATTGCGCAGTCACCGGACCATCACGTGGTGATTCTCGGTGGCCCCAAAGACATCGCCGTCGGGACTGCCATCCAGGAATACATGGCCACTGCCGGACAGTCACCCGAGCGCGTGATGAATCTCTGTGGAAAGACCAGTCTTACCGAGGCGTTTGGCTGGCTTAGCCACGCAACAGTGGTCGTGAGTAACGACTCGGGGCTCATGCATGCGGCAGCGGCTCTTGATGTTCCTGTCGTCGGACTTTTTGGGTCAAGCGATCCCGACCACACACCGCCACTATCCCCGAAGGCCGTTGCACTGAGCCTGCGGTTATCCTGCAGTCCCTGCTTTGAACGAAACTGCCCCCTCGGCACAACCGCGTGTCTGCGGGACCTCTCGCCAGATCACGTGCAACGCGCCGTACGTGATGTCCAGTCGATAGCACCTTTCACCACCGTCAATCATTCGCCATGAAACAGCACCCGCACGACTTCATCCTGACCATCGCCTGCCCTGACGCCAAGGGCATTGTCTTTCGGGTTTCCGAATTTCTCTTTCAACGACAGTGCAACATCCTGGACTCCGCGCAATTCGGTGATGATGAGACGGGGCTCTTTTTCCTGCGGATCCACTTTGAACATGCTGGTGAGCAGACGCAGGCAGAGATCGAAGCAGCATTCACGCCACTGGCCAGTCAGCTGCAGATGACCTGGCGGCTACACTCCGCCAAACGCCGATCACGCGTTCTCGTGATGGTCTCGCGGCAGGGGCACTGCCTGAACGATCTGATGTTCCGTTGGTCGACGGGGCAGCTACCGATTGAGATCACTGGTGTTATCTCTAACCATCGCGACCACGAGACCCTGGTTGCCCATCACAAAACACCCTTTTACTACCTGCCTGTCGACCCGGCCAACAAGGCAGCACAAGAACAAGAGGTATTAAAGATCATGCAGTCGACTCAGGTCGATTTTGTCGTTTTGGCGCGCTATATGCAGATTCTTTCAGCAGATCTTTGCCAGCAGCTTGAAGGTCGCGCCATCAATATCCACCACTCATTCTTGCCCAGCTTCAAAGGTGCAAAACCCTACGAGCAGGCCCATTCACGTGGCGTGAAAATTATTGGTGCGACCGCGCACTATGTGACCACCGATCTCGACGAAGGACCAATCATCGAACAGGACACTGAGCGCGTCGACCACAGCGTGAATGCCGCAGACCTGACCTCGATCGGTGCGGATATTGAATGTCGCGTGCTTGCACGCGCCGTGAAATGGCACGCTGAACATCGCATTCTGATCAATGGCAAAAAGACGGTCGTCTTCCGCTAAGAAAAAACGGGCTAGCGATCCGGCTCTCGGCGACGCTCAGACTCTTTTCGTTCGAGCTGCTCACGTCGTAGCTCAGCACGAAATGTCGTGAGTCGTGCATCAATTTTCGACAAGGTCACAAAGTCGGCGTCAGGGGAACGGCGCGCAAGATTGAGCTGATCAATCGCCGCGGCGTAGGCTCCAACCAACGCATACTGCTCGGCGGAGGCTGCGTGCTGCAACGCGCGCTGACCACGTGCGGCTTCCACACGCGCAAGCAACGCCCAGGCCTGCGGATCTCTGGACCATAGACTCGCAATCCGACGGGCCATCGCAGCGGTCGATGCATCAACAACACCCGCCTGAACAAGCGCTTCGACGGCTGTCCGATGAATCGCGCGCGAGTCTGGGTGCGCCGTTGTGATCGACATCACCATGGGCACCAGAGACTGTGCAGGCAGCTGTCGATCCATCGCTAGCCGCAGACGAAGATGATCCAAAAACGGTGCCGCCTGATCGATGAGCCCTGCCTGACGCACCTGCGGCTCAATCACTGCCAAGAGCTGATCTACCTCGGCAAACTGCCGCTGACTTAAGGCTACCCAGGCGAGACCAAATCGCAGGGCAGTCTCCTGCGTCACCTTTGGGGACGAGACGGCATTGATGCGCCCCAGCTGATCCAAGAGGCGCTGACGCGACTGACGCAGTCCATCGACCTTTGCGTCGGCCAGTGCCGTAAGTTTGGCCCGAACCCAGTCAAAGGCAAGGCTATTCGGTCCTGCAGCAGTTCGCTTTCCGAATTCGCTCTGCAGTCTTCCCTGAACATCTGCAATTCGCTCGGTCGTTAACGGATGGGACCGAAGATAACTCGGGGCATTTGTGTCATAGAGTCGCCCCGACTGACTGAGCCGCTCAAACATCTTCGACATGCCGTGTGGGTCATAACCCGACGCAGCAAGAATCTGCAATCCCACCCGATCCGCTTCCCGCTCCGCATCTCGAGAAAAAGCCATTTGATCTCGGGCTGCAACCGTCTGGCCAAGTGAGATGACCCCCATCGCCGCATCGGCACTGGCTCGCGCGGCCATGATGGCCAGTAAGGCAGTGGCCAGCATCACCGCAGAACTCTGTCGCTGCTGGCCAAACATGCGTGCGATGTGTCGCTGCGTGACATGACCAATCTCGTGCGCCAACACGGACATCACTTCCGATTCATACTCCGAAGCCGTCAGTAGTCCCGTATGAATACCGATATAACCCCCTGGCAGCGCGAAGGCGTTAATCGATGGGTCTTTGACCAGAAAGAAACGAAAGGGCCGATCGATCTCGGTATGGCCGAGTGACTGTGCCGCAGATAACAGCGCCTTTGCCCGCGCCGCAAGGATGTCGGTCGACTCCGGATCATCGTAGATCACGCCCATGCGCAGAAACTCTTGGTAGATCTGATCACCAAGTCGCTGCTCTGCAGCAGGTGATAGCTCATCGACCGATGCCTCACCAAGGGAGGGCAGGTTATCAATGCCGCCCTGACGAAGTTGAGCGGTAGAAGTGTTCGGTACAGCAGTGCCCATCACCACGATCAGACTTGTCGCAACAAGTTGTTGAAGTGAAAGGCTTTTTCTGCTCGGCATACGATCTATCATACCGGCTATGACAAAGCTGACCCACTTTAATTCCGCAGGCGAAGCCCACATGGTCGACGTCGGCGACAAGCAGGAGACCCGCCGCGTCGCCACAGCCAGAGGCCTGATTCTGATGCGGCCGGAGACCTTGTCTTTGATTCGTGAAGGCACCAGCAAAAAAGGGGACGTGCTTGGCGTTGCGCGTATTGCGGCGATTCAAGGCGCAAAGAAGACAGCGGATCTCATTCCCCTTTGTCACCCCCTCATGCTCTCGAAGGTCAGCGTTGATTTTGACCTTCAAGAATCACCAGCGGCTGTGATCTGCACAGCACAGGTCGAAGTCACCGGAAAAACCGGGGTTGAAATGGAAGCCCTCACGGCAGTTCAGGTTGGGCTGCTGACGATCTATGACATGTGCAAGGCGGTTGATCGCGACATGACCATGACGGATATCCAACTGCTTGAAAAATCCGGGGGACGCTCTGGCCACTACCAGCGATCTCCTTCAGACCCCTCATCACTTTGAACCCCACACTATGAACACAATGGCCCTTGACGGCATTCGCGTGCTCGATCTCTCTCGTATTCTCGCGGGCCCCTCCGCAGCACAGCTCTTAGGAGATCTCGGTGCCGACGTCGTGAAGGTCGAAAAGCCTGGCGAAGGCGACGACACCCGTAAATGGGGGCCCCCGTTTGTCATGGGTCGTGACGGCAAACCCACCGCCGAGAGTGCCTATTACCTCTGCGCCAACCGAAACAAACGCTCCATCGAAATTGATATCGCAAGCCCCGAGGGTCAGGCGCTCGTCTTGGAACTGCTCGAGAGGGCAGACATCCTGATTGAGAACTACAAGGTGGGTGGACTAAAAGCGTACGGGCTGTCCTACGAACAACTGAAAGATCGGTTCCCTCGGCTGATCTACTGCTCGATTACAGGGTTTGGTCAGACCGGGCCTTATGCACAACGTGCTGGCTACGACTTCATGATTCAAGGCATGGGCGGCATCATGAGCGTGACCGGCGAACCCGATGGAGAGCCCATGAAAGTGGGCGTGGGGATCGCAGACGTGATGACTGGCATGTATGCCACCGTGGGTCTACTTGCTGCTTTACGCCATCGTGATCAGACAGGAGAAGGCCAACACATTGATATCGCCTTGCTCGACACGCAGGTCTCTTGGCTGATCAACGCAGGAACCAACTACCTGCTCTCCAAAGAGATCGCGCCGCGATACGGTAATGGCCATCCCAACATCGTGCCCTATCAGGTCTTTGCCACTGCTGACTTTCCCATCATCATTGCCGTCGGCAACGACAGTCAGTTCCGCAAGTTCTGTGAGCAGGTCGGACTTGACGGGATTGCGGACCATCCTGACTACGCAACAAATGTCGCCCGCGTCAAAAACAGAAATGCACTCGCAGACATCATCTCCGTTGGGATGAAAAAGCAAAACCGCGATTACTGGATTAACGTCTTTGAAAAAGTTGGCGTGCCCTGCGGCCCCGTCAACAACCTAGAGCAGGTCTTTAACGACCCACAGGTTCAGTATCGCGGTGCCGTGGTCAATCTGCCGCATCCCCAGGCCGCAAGTGGTTCTGTCGATGTGATTGCCAACCCATTAAAGCTCTCCAAAACCCCCGTGCAATATCGCCGCGCCCCGCCGGTCAGGAATCAACATGCCGACGAGATTCTGCGGGACTGGCTTGGACGGAAATAAATCACTGCGTCATCCATCGCTTTAACACAACAGCTTTCATCTTTTTAATTTTCTAATTTTTATCTTTCAGGTCACTCACTCATGACACAGCTCACTTCTGAACAACTCGCGATTCAATCCGCAGCACGAAAGCTTGCCCAGACTGAATTTGCTCCTACCGCAGCGAACACCGATGCCACGGAAGCCTACCCTTGGGACAACATCAAAAAACTGCGTGACGCAGGATTTATGGGCATGACGATTCCGAAGGCCTACGGCGGTCAAGGGCTCGGCTACCTGGAGACCGTGCTGGTGATTGAAGAAATGGCGAAGGCCTGCGCCGCGATGGGGCGTATTACCGTCGAGGCCAACATGGGCGCGATTGGCGCCATCATGGCCTACGGCTCTGAAGAGCAGAAGCAGACCGCTGCGGCCTGTGTTCTCGCAGGCGATAAGCCTGCCATCTGCATCTCGGAACCGAATGCAGGAAGCGCTGCCAGCGAGATGACGACGCGCGCAGATCGCGAGGGTGACCACTATGTCATTAAAGGCCATAAGTACTGGATTACCGGT
>JBDLRA010000153.1:0-5673 GCA_039800285.1 Pseudomonadota bacterium | reverse complement strand
AATCTGATTTTCATTTTGATAGTTCACCAACAGGATCTCACCGGCCTGGGCCTGACCGCCCTGTACTGCGCGCTTGATCTCAGGTGCCTTAAATAAAGACGCTGCCGGATGCAGGGTGATCTTTAGTTTTCCGCCAGATGCCTTATCAATCTCTGAGGCAAACTCGCCGAGCAACTTCGTATGAAAGTTCCCTGGAGGATAGGCAGAAGCCAGATCCCACTTGGTCTGGGCTGAAACCTGAACCGATGCAGCCAGCGCGAGCGCCGATAGGCCAGCCATCACGCCACGATGAAACATTTTCATGAAAACTCCCCTTTGAGATGAGCAATAGCAACGATCAGTATACGGGTCGTCAATCTGCGGCTCAGCGACCAAAAAGACAGTTAAGGGAAAGCCCTAGGCGAGACGCCAATCGTCGCGAGTGCCTGCCGAACCGCCTGCACGAACGCGACCGCCCCAGGCTGGTCCCCATGTAGACAGATCGTGTCGGCCCTGACCGAAATCGGCTTGCCAGACACTGAGGCAAACCGTCCCGAGTCCACCATCGCAACAACCTGCTGGATCGACTCCTCTTCAGAGGTGATCATCGCCCGCGGGTCCCGACGAGAAACCAACTGCCCCTCGTCGGTATAGCGACGGTCTGCGAAGACTTCACAAGCAACCGATAACCCCGCATCCCTGGCAACCGTTTCCGTAAGCGACCCCGAGAGAACCGTAATCGCCACGTTATCCCCCAAGGCCTTCACCGCGCGGACGATCCCGCGCGAAAGACCCAGGTCAGTGCAAGCCTGGTTATAGAGAGCACCATGCGCCTTCACATGGTGCAGGCGCTCGCCAGCAGCCTCGGCAAACGCACGCACCGCTCCTGCCTGATAGAGCACCCATTGATAGGCCTCTTCTTCAGAGGCCTGCATGACACGCCGCCCGAAACCCTGCAAATCCGGATAGCCGGGGTGTGCGCCAATTGCGACACCGTTGGCCTTTGCGAGCGCTACCGTTGCAGCAATCGTTGCTGGATCCCCCGCGTGGAAACCGCAGGCGATATTGACACTCGTCAGAAAAGGAATCAGTTCCTCGTCTCGCCCCATCTTCCAGGCGCCGAAACTCTCCCCTACATCTGCGTTGAGATCGACTGTCTTCATAGCGTTTGAAGTTTACTCATAATAGCGTCCCTCAGTGCCGCGATGGATCGGCGACGCCGCACCTGAATCTGATCTGCTTGATCCAGTGAAACCAGACGAAATACGATCCGCGCACTCGGACCTGCCTGTCCCAGGACTTCTCGCTCGGTCGACAGCACCTCGAGGACCCTCGGATAGCCACCCGTCGACTGGTGCTCCGCGAGCAGCACAATCGGAAGCCCGGATGGTGGCAGTTGAACCGTACCTTCACGAACGGGTTCACTCAAGATATTCGGCAGCGTCGTTGTCAGACACTCCCCCTTTAGCGATAGCCCTTGACGGTTGCTACTTGAGGAGACGACCCACCCCTGATCGAGAAGCCGACGCTGATCCTCTTCACTCAGCTGATTGAAATGCCGTCCGGCTAGCGCAGCTACTTCAATGATCGGCCAACTGTGTGGCACCGTGGTTGCAACAGACCAAGTCCTCGCATCCGCATCACTTTCTGAGAGTGCTGCCCGTATTGCAGCTGCTGACTCACTTGCCGGGTTGACCGCTAACGCCTGCTCACGATAAACGGGGCCTGGACCAATCGCCGCAGCGAGATGGCTGGCGCAACTTCCCAATAACGCGGTTGCATTGAACCCTCCCGTCACAGCGAGCCAACAACGAAATCCTGCTGATGCAGCACCCCATCGGACAGTGGCCCCAGCAGGAATCAAAACAGGACGATGGGAAGACAGAACCACCGGCTGTGACGGACCCGGTCGCGTCATCACGGCAGGCATAACACCGCCCGTCCAGGCAATACACAATGATTCCTCAAAAAAAAGTGTCGGACCGACTCCCGTGAATTCGAGGCCGCAGGCGTTTAAAGGGTTACCGATCAGTTGGTTTGCCGTCGCAAGCGCATCACTATCCATTGCGCCACCGCGCGACAACGACAAGTGCAACAGATTCCGCCAGCCAAAATCCTGGATTGTTGTCAGCATCCCGGGCTGACGAACGATCACGGTCATCGCTGCCCCCAGAGTCGCTCGAACTCCGTAACGCTAATCGACTGAAACTGCACCGAATCTCCCAAGGCAATCAATGCAGGCTGGGCTCGATGTGGATCAAAAAGCTGAAGCGGGCAACGACCGATCAGATTCCATCCGCCCGGAGTCGCCGTCGGGTACACCGCACACTGCGTCCCAGTGATTCCCAGAGAGCCGGCAGAAACCGCGGGGCGGGGCGTTGGTAGACGAGGAACACGCAACGTCGCATCAAGGCCACCCAGATAAGCAAAGCCCGGCATAAATCCAACTAGCTCGGCTTCATAAATTGCGGCCTGATGACGTTCGATCACCGCCTTCGCCGAAAGCCCGGTGATCTCACAGACGCGCTGCAGATCAGGTGCCATCGATGCGTCGTAACACACGGGCAGCACCACGCGACGCCCCAGCTGCTCGGTCATGCAAGACGACTGCTCGATCGCTAAGCCAAGCGCATCCTGAGCGCGTGCACGATGGTCCGCATCACGCCAAGTCTCGGGCAAGACGATCGCCAAGGTCTGCACCCCAGCTACCACCTCGCTCAGATAGTCTGGTCTGTGTTGATGAAGAAAACGAAAGACGGCACGGACCCTCGCGTTGGACTCGGGAGAATCCCCAAAGTCCACCAGCAGCGTGTCATCCCCAGATGGTGCAATTGAAATCAAACGAGAGAGATCGCATCAGCGATCAGAGAACCGTGACCCCACTGATTATGGGGCCGCCGGTCTCAGCGCGACAAGCGCCTACTTCGCCGTTTTCAGCGGAGAAGGAAGACTTGCGTAGTAGGCAGCGAGGTTGGCGATGTCGGCCTTACTCAGACCAGCAGCCATTCCCGCCATGATGGCGTTCTTACGAACCCCGGTTTTGTAATCAGTGAGTGCCCGAACGAGGAAGTCAGGATATTGCCCTGCAAGCTTCGGGTAGCTCGGATCAATTGTCGTGATGCCATCAGCGCCATGGCATGACGCGCACAGCGCCGTCGCTTTTTCTTTTCCCGCTGCAATGTTGCCCGCTGAGGCAGCTGACATCAACAGAACAGAGGACGCCGCGATCACCGCACGAGTCATAAAACGATAACCAGTCATATCTCTCCCCTTATTTCTTGTTCGCGTAGTAGGCTGCGAGGTCCGCGATGTCCTGATCGGACAAGGACTTCGAAATACCTCTCATGCTGGGATGCGAGCGCTCCCCGGAGCGATACGCCTGTAGAGCTACTTCAAGGTACTTTGCACTCTGACCAGCGATCTTCGGCACCCGATAGACAACCGGGAAGGCGGTCTTGTAGTCTGGTATCCCGTGACATCCGATACAGGTCGAATTCTTCTTGGCACCCGCATTCGGGTCTCCGACCACGGCCGTCTGCGGCGCAGTGGCAGCACCCTGAGCGAATGCAGGAGCTGCAGCAAAGCCTGCGGCCGCGACCATCACCAACGTTGTTGATTTCACTAAGTTCAGCATGTCTCCCCCCGTGTTGAACCGGCGGGAGTTTAACACGCTAAGTGATCAAACCGCGGAGAAGGAACCCATTCATTCGCTTGACGAAGGCACCCGGGTCATCCGGCTGCCCCCCCTCCGCGAGGAGGGCCTGGTCAAAGAGCACCCAGACCAGGTCATCAAAGGCGGGTTTGTCCTGGGACAGCGCCTTCACCAAAGGATGCTCTGGATTGAGCTCCAAGATGGGCTTTCGGTCAGGGGCGGCCTGTCCAGCCTGCTTGAGCAGACGCTCGAGATGTCCGCTCATATCGTGTTCGTCTGAGACAAGACAGCAGGCCGACTCGGTCAGGCGGCCGGTCATGCGGACTGCCTTCACTTTGTCCCCCAGCACCCTTTGGACCCGCTCGATCACTGGCTTAAACTGCTTTTCAACGGTTTCGGAGGGCTTGGACTCATCGCCTTCAAGTCCGCCAAGATCAAGGGCACCCTTCGTGATGGATTGAATCTGCTTTCCATCAAACTCAGTTAAGAAATTCAGCATCCACTCGTCGATACGGTCGGTCAGCAACAACACTTCTATTCCTTTTTTCAGGAAAACTTCCAGGTGCGGACTCGCCTTTGCAGCAGGGACAGAATCGGCCGTGATCACATAGATCTTCTCCTGTCCGGGTTTCATGCGTGCCACGTAATCCTTGAGCGACACGACGGGCTTATCACTCTCCCCAGCGGTCGAGATAAATCGCATCAGTCCCGACAGTCGCTCACGATTGGCCGAGTCCTCGCCAAAGCCTTCCTTCAGGCACTGACCGAACTCCGACCAGAACGACGCGTAATCCTCTGTACGGTCTTTCGAAAGGTCCTCGAGAAGGCCAAGGACGCGCTTCGTTGAGCCCTCGCGAATGGCCTTGATATCACGGCTCTCTTGCAGGATCTCTCGCGACACGTTCAACGGCAGATCCGACGAATCCACCACCCCGCGCACAAACCGCAGATAAGACGGCAGCAGCTGCTCGGCATCGTCCATGATGAAGACCCGCTTTACATAGAGTTTCAGCCCGTGCCGCTGCTGACGGTCCCAGAGGTCAAACGGGGCCTTACTGGGCACATAGAGCAACTGGATGTACTCGGTTCGACCCTCAACGCGATTGTGGGTCCAGGCCAAGGGATCGCCGCTCCCGAAGCTCAGTCCCTGATAAAACTGCTTGTAATCTTCATCGGAGATATCAGACTTCGGTCGTGTCCATAAGGCAGAGGCCTTGTTAACAGTTTCCCACTCGTCTTGCTCAACGTACTCCGACTTCTTGTCATCCCACTCACGCTTTTTCATTTGAATCGGAATGCCCACATGATCCGAGTATCGCTTGAGAATCTCGCGAATAGTCCAGACCTCGAGCAGATCATCGTGCCCTTTGCCCTCCTCGGGATCGGTCGGCGCCTCTCGCAGATGCAAGATCACATCGGTACCCCGCGCAGCACGTTCAATGGTTTGCACACTGAATTCCCCGGTACCATCGGACTCCCATCGCACCGCGTCACCCGCCGGCAGACCTGCACGGCGTGAGATCACCATCACCTGATCGGCAACGATAAAGGCCGAGTAAAAACCAACGCCGAACTGACCAATCAGATTGCTATCTTTGCTCTGATCACCCGTCAGGTTTTTAAAGAAGTCCTTGGTTCCAGACTTCGCAATCGTCCCCAGATGGGCGATCGCCTCTTCCTTACTCAGTCCAATACCGTTGTCGGAAATCGTGATCGACCGTGCAGCCTTATCGATCGAAACGCGAATCCGAAACTCGCCATCACCCTCATAGAGCTCCGGCTTCTGCAGCGCTTCAACACGAAGCTTGTCGCAGGCATCACTGGCATTCGAGACCAGCTCGCGAAGGAAAATGTCACGGTTGCTGTACAGCGAATGAATCATGAGGTGAAGCAACTGCTTCACCTCGGTCTGAAACGAAAGGGTTTCTTTCTGCATTCGGATCCTCTTTATTCAGGGAAAGACTTAAACCAAACTCCCTCTTAAATGGGTCCGAATCGAGCGATTTCAAGGGGCCGGCGTAAGCTGGTCGGACCAGCTTACG
>JBDLRA010000152.1:0-2609 GCA_039800285.1 Pseudomonadota bacterium | reverse complement strand
CGAGATCAGAGTCACGGATCGCTTTTTCAACCGCCGCCACCAGTTTCTTCTCCCAAGGCTGAACGCCAATGGTTCGACTGTCGACGAGGTTGACGTTCGCCACCTGATTAATCGGCGTGGGATTACCGTAGTAGTCCACCATGATATGGTCGAGCAGCCCTGGATGGGCGCGACCCGTACGAACCTTCGCCAGCGTGTTCTTTAACGCGTCAATACTGCGCGTCATCTTCTGTTCAGCAGTGGCCTTGATCTCTTGCGGTGTGCTCATGATGTCATCCTTAAACGTGAACAAGGGTGCCCTCGGGCTCACCTTGGACGATGCGAGCCAGAGCACCGGCTTTGAAAATACTGAAAACGCGAATCGGCAACTTCTGGTCTCGACACAGGGCGAAGGCTGTGGCGTCCATGACCTTCAGGTTTCGTGAGATCGCCTCATCAAAACTGACTGTGTCATAACGTTTTGCATTCGGATTCTTCACCGGGTCCTGGTCATAAATGCCGTCTACCTTAGTCGCCTTCAGCACAATCTCTGCACCGATCTCGGCACCGCGTAATGCCGCTGCAGTGTCGGTCGTGAAAAACGGATTACCCGTTCCTGCAGCGAAAACAAGGACCTTGCCCTCTTCGAGGTAACGGATCGCCTTGGGTCGGATGTAGGGCTCGACCACCTGGTCAATCCGCAGCGCTGATTGAACACGGGCAGTGAGACCACACCGACGCATCGCATCCTGCAATGCCAAAGCGTTCATCACGGTGGCAATCATGCCCATGTAATCGGCTGTCGCACGATCCATTCCAGAAGCCCCAAGCGCGACCCCTCGAAAGATATTGCCGCCCCCAATGACGACTGCAACCTCAACGCCCAGCTTCGTGACCTGCGCGATTTCTCCCACAATGCCATCGATCGTCTCTCGGTTAATGCCGTAGGGATCTTTTCCCATCAGGGCTTCACCCGAGAGCTTGAGCAAGATGCGCTTGATTGCAGCTGCCATGGGTTCGTCTTTCCTTTTTAGGCTGCGCGTGCAGCAGCCACCTGCGCGGCCACTTCGGCGGCAAAGTCGTCCTGACGCTTCTCAATGCCCTCGCCCACGATATACAGCGTGAACGACGCGATGGACGCGCCCTTACTCTTTAACAACTGCTCAATGGTCTGCTTGCCGTCTTCTGCCTTCACAAAGACCTGGCCCATCAGCGTGACTTCTTTCAGAAACTTCTGAACAGTTCCCTCCACCATCTTGGCGATGATGTCTGCTGGCTTGCCCGACTCAGCGGCTTTTTCGGTTGCAATACGGCGCTCGGTTTCGATCAGCGCAGCATCCACACCGGAGCTGTCCAGTGCCTTGGGCTTTGACGCCGCAATGTGCATCGCCAGGTCACGGCCGAGCTGCTCATCGCCACCCACGAGATCCACCAGAACACCGATCTTGGCGCCACCGTGGATGTAGGAATAGAACTTGCCTTTTGCGGTCAACGCGGCAAAGCGACGAACAGAGATGTTCTCGCCAATCTTGCCCACCAGCGCCGTACGCACGGATTCAACCGTTCCGCCGGACATCGGCATTGCTGCGAGCGCTTCCACGTTTGCCACATTTCCTGCGGCAACCATTTTCGCGATGTCGCTGGAAAATGCGAGGAAATCATCGTTCTTGGCAACGAAGTCGGTTTCGCAGTTGATCTCGACGATAGCCGCATTGCTGCCAGCCACGTGCATAGCAACCACACCTTCTGCGGTTACGCGTGTCGAGGCCTTGCTCGCTTTGCTACCCAGTTTTACGCGCAGGATCTCTTCTGCTTTTGCCATGTCGCCGTCCGCTTCGGACAGCGCTTTTTTACATTCCATCATCGGAGCATCGGTTTTCTCACGAAGCTCTTTCACCATTGCTGCGGTAATTTCCGCCATATTTTTCTCCTGTATAAAAAACGAGGGGCCGATTCGTTAAAGACTCAGGCCCCTCTCTTGTGTCGTCTCGCCCGGATTAGGAAGCGTTCTCCACTTCCACGAACTCGTCACTCTCATCACGGATGGATGCAACAACATCCGCGACCGCATTCGCACGACCGTCAAGGATGGCATCTGCAACGCCGCGCGCATACAGCTTCACTGCACGACTTGCGTCATCGTTGCCCGGGATTACATAGTCCACGCCCTCGGGTGAGTGATTGGTATCGACCACGGCAACCACAGGGATGCCAAGCTTGTTTGCTTCTTGGATCGCGATCTTGTGATAGCCGACATCGACCACAAACAGGGCATCGGGCAGACCGGCCATATCCTTAATCCCGCCGAGCGTCTTGTTCAGCTTTTCGAGCTCGCGACCAAAGGACAACGCCTCTTTCTTGCTCATGCGCTCAAGACCCCCTTCTGCTGACGTGGTCTCCATATCCTTCAGACGCTTGATCGATGTCTTCACCGTCTTGAAGTTGGTGAGCATGCCGCCCAGCCAGCGCTGATCGACATAAGGCATTCCTGCACGTGCAGCTTCTTCAGCGATGATCTCGCGCGACTGGCGTTTTGTCCCTACGAACAGAACCGTGCCGCGACGCTGGGAGAGCTGCTTGATGAACTTCAACGCATCCTGAAGATGGCTGACCGTCTGCTCGAGGTTAAT
>JBDLRA010000151.1:0-2596 GCA_039800285.1 Pseudomonadota bacterium | reverse complement strand
GAGAGCGAGGGATTCCTCGAGATCAGTAATGGCTAGGGCGCGTTCGTCGTCGTCCTCGGTATCGAGGCGCTCCGAGAGGCGAGCAATCCAAGAGGTTTCGGCCTGGAGATCGGTGCCGAGCTCCCAGAGGGTGGGGAGCTGCGGGGTGACATCGGGAGGCGTGGTGACGGGAATGGCGACAGACATGGCTAGTGAATTACCGAAAGTGGACGAAAGAAAGCACCAAGAAGAGAAGGATCAGGCGGCGCCAATGCGGCGACCCGGGCGAGCGAAAGCATGGAAAGGAAAAGAGCGCAGGAGGCTTTTTTCAAGGGCTCCGGCTACAGCGGAGAGCATCCCTTGATCACCCCTTTATTGTATCAGTACGGGCGTACTATGCGCCAGGCAAGGCGGGGCTTGCGGGGCTCACTTCTTGAATCTTTACGGCTCTAGATCGGAAGCTTTTGGGCATCAGCAGTACGGCAACTCTTCTAAGCGCTGTGCGTCCATCAGGCACTCAGAACGCAGCCACCACAGATGCTTCTATGCGCCTCAGACGGGCCCCAATGCGCTGGGCCACCGCAGCCGCGGGAGAACGCTATGCGTAATGAACCAATGCCACACATCCCGGCGGCGGCAAGGACAACAATGATCACGCGAGCGCCAGGGCCGGCGTCCGCGCAGCGGCCACGCCGGCTCGCGCAGCCCTGGCGCCGTGTGACATCCTCAAATTCCGCCGCCGGGTGGCGATCTAACGACGTGGGGGTCTCATACGGTATCGGTTCGCAATTGCCAATAGCAATGACTGATTCGCTTGGACCTGGGCACGATCATCGCTAGTGATCTCAACCAATCTGTCGACGCCAACGACTTGACGTTGAGCAGCTCGTCGGCACATCCGACTGCACGATCGCTCAGCCTGCCGTTGCCGAATACACAGCCGAGTGCAGCCGTAGCTGAGCCCTGGATGAAGGCTTCCCCCACCCGAAGCACGATTGCTCCGGCAAACTGCGGCACAGTGAACCTCTCCACACGACGGGATCAACGCCTTCACCACACCTCTTTGGAAAAGGTCGTTGGATGCCTGGGGCGCGAAGCAAGGCGGGTCCCCACAGCTCACGCTCAGAACCACACAACAGCGCCCATGGCTGCTTGCCCATATCCGCTTACAGTCACTGGATACGATTGATTTGTTTTACGTGTTCACATCGACATGGCTGTGAACAACGGATTACATTGGCTGGCGGAGCGGTGAGGCTGAAGGTAGAACGCATAGGCCACTGATTGCATCATCAACTGATCGGCAGTTATCAGACAACAAGGCCTACCATCTTAAGCAACGCCGTTCTTGCAATTACCAGACTCACGCCCCTGTCAAGGTATCGTTCATCCATCAAGAACTCGTTCAAAAGCTCGATCGGAAATATCGTCTTCGCCATGGAAGATAGCACTGTTCCGATCTTCGGCTTAGCGGCATGTGTGTCCATCACGGCCCAGAGCAGCGAGAGTGTCCTGGTGGCCGGAGCCGCTGGATCCGTGGCGGCGGCTGTATCGATAATGGCGGGCGTATTTCCTAATCTTCAGTCAGAGAATGATCGAGAGCGCGTCCAGTCCCGCAGAGACATGTTGGCGATTCAAGCTGATCCTGCATCTGAAGTCGCAGCCGTGATGCAGCGCCTCCAAACGACTGGGTTTCAACCACGTACTTTATCGGCCATCGAGAAGGATCTGATGAGCCAACCTGACACCTTGCTCAGGCTAGAGCGCAGCGCAGTGGCGCCAACGGAATCGACCGAACAGGGTCCCATTGCCCATGCATTGTGGATGCTGATATCTGATTAGTTTGCTGGCATCACACCGGTTCTTCCTTTTGCTTTTCTACCGCTGGAGGAAGCACGACCCGTTTCCTTGATCATGACCCTGGTGTTGCTGGTCTTGCTTGGTTACGGGCGTGCACGAATCGGTCAATGCCCAATGATCCCAACAATCCTCACCACAGTGCTGCTCGCAGGTTGCGCCGCAGCCGCAGGCATCACCATGGGATTGTGGATCGATCAGCTGAGTCAAGGATCTTCTTGCCAGCGCTCAGTCTTCCCGACAAGTTCTCGAGATCACTATCGATTGCCGCTTATTTAACTCAGTGTATTGATGGCTCGCGACACGAAAACGACCAATAGGATCATCATCGCGAGTGAGTGCATCATCATGACGGCCTTTGCTTTCTGGCCGTCTGGCGAGTGGTTTTCTGGAGACCCTAGGGTGTTACTTGTAATGACAGCAAGATAAAGGTAGTCAAGAAAACCTGGCGCAGACTGATTCCCACTTGCGTCTGATTGTCTCGGAAACACGATCTGGCGCATGCTGTCCGGGTGATGAAGGCTTCGGACCTGGGTCGGATAGTCGACATACCAGTACCAGAAGACGAAGGTTGCATTGACCGACAAGTACACGCAGACTGATATCGCCAGCAACAGATAGGACTGGATCTTAAAGACATAGATGCCATAGCTGATCGTCAGAATGTTGATCGCCATATACAGTCCCGAGAGAATACCGAGAAAGAGCAGGCTTCTGCGAATTCTTCGGCTATGGTGCCGCATGGAATGGACAAGGCTGA
>JBDLRA010000150.1:0-5845 GCA_039800285.1 Pseudomonadota bacterium | reverse complement strand
TTTTCGGCCTTAAAGCTGGTGGAGCATGCCGGCTGTGAGGTGGTGGTTCCAGATGGCCAGACCTGCTGCGGTCAGCCGGCCTACAACTCGGGTGACCGCCGGACCGCCCGACAACTTGCAGAGCGCGTGCTCGGGCAGCTTGAGGGGTATGACTACGTAGTCATACCGTCGGGATCCTGTGCCGGCATGATCAAGGTGCACTACTTCGATCTCTTTGCCAATGATCCCGAGATGAAGCGTCGCATGGCTGATCTTGAGCCCAAGGTCTTTGAGTTAACGGACTTTTTGGCCACGGTGATGAAACTCCAGGATGTTCCGGGTCGCCTTGAGGGTGCGGTGACCTACCACGATAGCTGCTCTGGGCTGCGTGAGCTTGGTGTCTCTGCACAGCCGCGGGCACTGCTCGCAAAAATTCCTGGCCTGTCGATTAAAGAGATGAAGGACAGTCGCGCCTGTTGCGGTTTCGGGGGGACTTTCTCGATGAAATACGGCAATGTCTCGACCGCGATCGTGGACGAGAAGGTCAACAATATTCAGGCAACGCAGGCGCAAGCGGTTGTGCTGGGCGATCTTGGCTGTATGCTGCAGATTGAAGGGCGGTTGCGTCGACTCGGGGATGAGCGGACGCAGGTGCTGCATGTGGCGCAGGTACTGGCGGGAGATGTTCCGCTGAAGTCACGCTAATCGTGCGGTGTTTCGTCCGGGATAACTAGGGGGCAAGGCATGCGGGTTCAGTCAATGCATTTTCAGGCGCGAGTGGGCGAGAAGCTCGCAGATACGCGACTCCAACAAAACCTGAAGAAGCTCTCGGATAAGTTTGTGTCAGCACGTGCGAATGTCATGACGGAGATTGACTTTGAAGCAACCCGCCAGGCGGCTGTCGAACGACGCAATCGTATTCTCGATCGACTGGATGTCTGGATTGAGATGTTTGAACGGGCAGCGACGGCTCGTGGGGCGACGGTCTTGTTTGCCGAGACTCCCGCGCAGGCTTCGGAACTCGTGGTCGAAATTGCCAAGCGTCATGAGGTGAAGCTCGTGACCAAGTCGAAGTCGATGGTCTCCGAGGAGATGGCCCTTAATGCGGCGTTGGCGAAAGAGGGTATCGAGTCAGTCGAGACGGATCTTGGGGAATACATTCTTCAGATCAATGACAATGAGGCACCCAGTCATATCATCGCCCCGGTTATTCATAAGGACAAAGAAGAGATCTCGGATCTCTTTTCAAAGGTGCATCAAAAGCCGCGGCTTACCGATATCGGCGAGTTGACGCGTGAGGCCCGAGAGACCTTGCGGCCGAAGTTTCTCAAGTCAGACATGGGGGTGACGGGCGGTAACTTTCTGATTGCGGAGACAGGGTCGGTTGCGCTAGTCACCAACGAGGGCAATGAGGGCATGTGTACCGTCATGCCCCGCGTTCACGTGGTGGTGACCGGCATTGAAAAAATTCTTCCGACGTTTGAGGATTTTGCAACGATCGCCCGACTGCTCACCCGAAGTGCGACGGGCCAGTCCATCTCAAACTATATTTCCCTGCTGACGGGTGTGCGTGCGCCGGATGAGGCAGATGGACCTGATCACATGTACTTCGTCCTTGTTGACGGCGGTCGCTCCAGTCTGCTCGGGAGCGAGTTTCAAGAGATGCTGCGCTGTATTCGCTGTGGGGCTTGTATGAACCACTGCCCCGTCTATCAGAAGATCGGCGGTCATGCCTATGGCTGGGTTTATCCGGGTCCGATGGGATCGGTACTGACGCCCAGCTATGTCGGTCTAGAGAACGCTCTGGACCTACCTCAGGCAGCGACGATGTGTGGCGAGTGTCACGTTGTCTGTCCGGTCGCGATCCCATTGCCTGATCTCTTGCGGAAATTACGTGAGCGTCAGTTCGATCGACATCTCCGTCCAGCAACGGAGCGATTTGCCATGATGCTCTGGGGTTTCGTCGCCAATCGGCCCAACCTGTATGCGTTGGTCGTGAATATTGCGAATCGGGTCTTGCGGTCGCTGGGACGTCGGGGTGGCCGTATTCGTCACCTGACGTTCGCAAAGGGCTGGACTGATTTTCGGGATCTGCCGACGCCTGCGTCGAAAACCTTCCGCGAGCTTTATGCAGATCGCGTCGCGCGAACTGCCTCTGCGACAAGCGCGGGACCGCGATAGATCAATCCGCTGTAGATCTGAACGAGGTTAGCACCTGCAGCGAGCTTGCTTTGTGCATCTTCACCGCTTAGGACACCCCCGACCCCAATGATGGGGAATTGAGGCCCGAGCGCTTCTCGGCATTTCCGGATTACCTGATTGGAGGCGTCGAGCAGTGGTGCGCCGGAGAGCCCTCCCGCTTCGTCAGCGGCCTTTAATCCGGCAACCGCCTCGCGTGACAGCGTAGTGTTGGTGGCAATAAGTCCATCAAATCCGTGGCGTTTCAGCACGTCAGTGATCGCTCGAATCTGTTCGTCATTCAGATCGGGGGCAATCTTGAGAAAGAGGGGTACCTGTCTGCCGTGTCTCTGTGCAAGCGCATGCTGACGAGATTTTAATTTGGAGAGCAACTGTTCGAGCGCTGCCTCGTTCTGAAGATCCCTTAGATTCTTGGTGTTTGGGCTTGAGATATTGATCGTGATGTAGTCGGCAAACGGATAGACCCCATCGAGGCAGGTGAGGTAGTCCTGATCCGCTTGCGCAATCGGCGTGTCGGCATTCTTCCCGATGTTCAGTCCCAGCACACCGCGTCGCTGTCCCGCCCATTCGGACTTTTGGACGTGATCGATAAATGTGCTGAGACCTAGGTTATTAAATCCAAGGCGATTGATCACTGCCTGGCGTTCAGGAATACGGAACATTCTCGGCTTTGGGTTGCCAGGCTGCGGTCTTGGGGTCACCGTGCCGACCTCCATAAAACCAAATCCAAACGAACCAAGTGCATCCAGATGGGCGGCATTTTTGTCGAGTCCGGCAGCAAGGCCAATCGGGTTTGGAAATCGAAGTCCAGCAAGGTTGACCTCACGGCCAGCAAGGGGGCGAGAGGGTGGCAGTAGACCGGTCGACTTCAGGGTCTCGAGCGACTTCAGCGTAAGCTCGTGCGCCGTCTCGGCATCCATTGCAAACAACATGGGACGAAGCAACGGATAGCTTGTGAAAATGTTCATGAAGAACCGTGTGAGGATTCGTTGGAAGTTGATCTCATCCAGACCCCATTTTGCAAGGTCTCGTGGGGATGGAATCGGGACTTGTAGGCCATCTTTGGGCTCTCTTGAATCCAGTAGCCGAGATAGAGGTGAGACCAGGACTCGCGTTGGCAGACATCAATCTGCCAGAGCACGCCATAGGTGCCAAGACTTCGACTCGTCTCGTTGGGGTCGTAAAAGGTATAGACCGACGAGAGCCCGTCTGCCAGTAGATCGACAATAGAAACCATCTTTAGGTGTTGCTGCGAATCTCTAAACTCGATGAGTCTGGACTCGACGCGACTCTGAAGGAGGAACTGCGCGTACTGCTCTCGGCTGTCATGATCCATGCCACCACCCGCATGCCGCTGAGACTGGTAGAGCTGGTAGAGCTGGTAGTGCGCATCGTCGAAGCGAAGCGGCCCCATCGTCACTGAGAGATCTTGGTTTCTCTTCCAGATGCGACGTTGTGTGCGATTCGGTGCAAAGTCTCGCACTGGAATCCGAAGCGGAATACAGGCACGGCAGCCGTCACAATAGGGGCGGTAAGCAAAGACACCACTGCGCCGAAAGCCAATCTGTACAAGGTCGCTATACACCTCTGCATTAATGAGATGGTTCGGCGTTGCGACTTGTGACCGCGCCTTATGCTGGGCAAGATAGCTACAAGGATAGGGCGCTGTGACATAAAACTGCAGGCTGACGACGGGAAGATCTTTCAGATGGGCCATGTGATGTAGCCCCTGAGATCATCATTGCTTATCTTCGAATGAACCCAGTCGAATTCAGGTTCATGTTTTGCGTGCCTTAATGTTGCCTCGAAAGTCTGTCGGTCGATCTCTCTTCCCCCCAGCGATACCAGATGGTCTGTTCGCTGCTGGCAGTCTATCACCGAGCCCCCTTGTTTTTTCCCCCAGGCGACCAGGGCGGCAAGCGCAATCTTGGAGCTGTTGGGCTCCCGGGCAAACATGGACTCACCAAATAACATCCGACCCATACTCACGCAGTACAACCCCCCAATGAGTCTGCCCCCTTGCCTAACCTCGATGCTATGCGCAAGCCCCATGTCGTGGAGATCGCAGTAAGCCTTTTGCACAGCAGGGGTAATCCACGTCCCTCCCTGTCCGGGTCGGGGCTCGGAACAGGCCTGGATCACTGCTTGGAAATCCTGGTCTGCAGTGACCTGAATGGTCGGGTCTTCAACGAAGCGGGCGATGGACTTGCGCAGCGACTTGCTGATCTTGAACTCATCAAGCATCAGCACCATTCGCGGTGATGGGGTCCACCAGAGAACGGGCTCGCCCTCCGAGAACCAGGGAAATATTCCTTTGCTGTAAGCCTCCTTTAAGCGATTGACGGAGAGGTCAGCGCCTGCGGCAAGAAGACCGTTTGCGCCTTCCTCAGAGCGAAACGCGAGGTGCGTGGGCGGAAGGGGATCGTCTGGGTTAACCCAGAGGAGTGGGCGGGTCATGGGGGAACTGAACGTGGCGAATGTCACCTGTGTGCAGACCGAAATGACCCTGCCGCCGATCATGAAAATAAAAGCGAAGGGTGGCCGTGATCGTTCGGAAGGCGATGCTCTCCCAGGGGATCTCAGACTCACGAAAGAGGCGAACTTCGAGACTCTCAGGCCCCGCGGCAAATCCTAGGTGACTGAGTTCCGCAAGATAGAAAAGGTGAACCTGATCGACATGCGGAATGTCGAAGACTGAAAAGAGTGCGCCAAGGCGTATTTCTGCACCTGCCTCTTCCAAGGTTTCTCGAATAGCGCCTTGTGCGGTGGATTCTTGAACCTCCATGAACCCGGCGGGAAGTGTCCACAGGCCGAGTCGCGGCTCGATGGCTCGCCGACAAAGCAGCACCTGGTCTTCCCACACGGGGATTGTGCCGAGCACGATCTTGGGGTTCACATAATGAATCGTGGCGCAGGTCCTGCAGACTGCCCGCTCCCGGGAATCCCCCTCAGGGATTCGAATTTCGTTTGCACCGCCGCATGAGGAACAGAATTTCATATATACTCATTATCTCTCTGACGCGGGGTGGAGCAGTCTGGCAGCTCGTCGGGCTCATAACCCGAAGGTCGTAGGTTCAAATCCTGCCCCCGCTACCAACCTTCAAGAAGTTTTTCCTTTTAGGCCAACGCATCGGCGTGGTCCGAGCCATTCCTCGGCCCTTCGTCCAAGGGCCTCCATTGCCGCGAGCGCACGACGGGTCGGCCGGATCACTCTGCGTCTTGCGTCTTTTGGGTCCGTTGTGACTGTGACCAAATCGGCTTCTTCAAGCACGCCGACGCATTTGAGGGTGGTGGCCGGTGAGGCGATCTTTGACTCCATCACCACTTGTTGCATGTAGATGGGGTCCTTCTGCGTCTGGGATTGATCCACCAGCCACTCCAGTAGTCCAAACGTGTTGGCGTCCAAGGCACGTAGCTCCGATTCACGAACGGCGCGTTTCATAAACGCCCTGAGCTCAAACCAAAGGTTTTTTCCCACCGGTCACAGTCCTCTCGGAAATCTTTAGCGATTCAATTCAATCAGCATACCAAACAGACTAAGCCACCTCCAGCCGGTAGCCCGTCTCAAGCTGGTCTTCCAGGAGGAAGGCGCGATGTGCTATCGCTCTGTTGCGATGTCGTTGGTCTGCTGTCGCAGCTCAATGACTTGCCGTTGCAAGACCAGTGT
>JBDLRA010000149.1:0-3980 GCA_039800285.1 Pseudomonadota bacterium | reverse complement strand
CCAAACTTTTCTAAAACGCCGTTACGTGCAAGATCTAAGGCACAGTTCAATGCCGTCTGGCCACCCATCGTAGGCAACAGCGCATCGGGGCGCTCTTTTTCAATAATCTTGGCCACCACCTGCCAGGTGATCGGCTCGATATAGGTGACGTCTGCCGTCTCAGGGTCGGTCATGATGGTCGCCGGATTGCTGTTGACCAGAATGACCTTGTAGCCCTCTTCTTTGAGGGCCTTACAGGCTTGGGCACCCGAGTAATCAAACTCGCAGGCCTGACCGATGACGATCGGCCCGGCGCCGATGATAAGAATAGATTTGAGGTCTGTGCGCTTAGGCATGTCGACCTCCGTTACCTGCAGATGTCATGAGATCGATAAACCGGTCAAAGAGGGGGCCGATGTCGTGCGGGCCCGGGCTTGCTTCGGGGTGACCTTGGAAACAAAAAGCTGGAACATCAGTGCGCGCAAGCCCCTGAATCGACTGATCAAAAAGCGAGACATGGGTGACACGCAGATGACTGGGCAGTGAATTCGCATCGACCGCAAAGCCATGGTTCTGAGACGTAATGAACACGCGCTTGGAATCGAGATCCTGTACGGGATGGTTAGCCCCATGGTGACCAAACTTCATCTTGAGCGTCTTCGCACCAGACGCGATCGCCATGATCTGATGACCGAGACAGATGCCAAAAACCGGGAGCTTTTTCTCCATAGCAGCCTTAGCTGCAGCAATCGCATAGTCACAGGGCTCGGGATCTCCGGGGCCGTTCGATAAGAAAAGGCCATCGGGCTTTAACGCCTCGATCTGGGCAAAACTGGTCTGCGCGGGCATCACAGTGACCTTACAGCCACGATCCGCAAGCATGCGAAGAATGTTCCACTTCACCCCAAAGTCAAGCGCCACCACATGGAAACGAAAATCTTTCTTGGTCTGATGACCTTCACCTAGGACCCAGCTTCCCTCCGTCCATTCGTAGGTCTTCGTGGTCGAGACCACTTTCGCCAAGTCCATTCCCACAAGGCCGGGGAACTGGCGTGCAGCGTCAAGGGCTTTGGCAGCGTCTAAGGTTTCGCCAGGCTTGCCTGCGAGCAGCGCGCCGTTTTGTGCGCCCTTCTCACGAAGAATTCGCGTGAGCTTTCGGGTATCAATGCCGGCGATACCCACAACGCCTGCTGATGAAAGCGCATAGGAGAGGCTTTGCCGGGATCGGAAGTTAGAGACAACGGCTGGCAGATCACGAATGATCAGACCCGCTGCATGAACGCGATCGGATTCGGCATCCTCGGGGTTCGTGCCAACGTTACCAATGTGGGGATAGGTCAGTGTGACGATCTGACGGCTGTAGCTGGGATCAGTGAGGATTTCCTGGTAGCCGGTCATGGCCGTATTGAAAACGACCTCTCCTACCGACAAACCGTTGGCACCAATTGACTGACCCTGGAACACCGTGCCATCGGCGAGCGCAAGCAGAGCCGGAGCCACGGTCGAAGACTGGCTAAACAAGATTTGCTCCTGGAATTTTGCCGATTATACGGCCTAAACGCCCGAAGCGAAAATGGTGATGCAGGTGATGAAGCCCGCCAGCCAGGCCAGCGTGCGAAGGGTTGAGAGATTGGCCACGTAGAACCAGATGTAGAGCACGCGCGCTGCGATAAAGAAGACGGCCAGGCCATCTAGATAGTTTTGATCGGCCTTATTCACCATGGCCATCAGCACCGCAATACCAAACCAGGCAAAGGCCTCCCAGCTATTTTGCTGAGCAGCATTCGCTCGCTTGCGATGACCCTCCTGCCGGGCAAGCCACTCACGCGGCGACTGATTGTCGTAATCAGAGGCGCCCCACTTCGAGATCCCCGCACAGACGATGGGAAGCCAGCCCGCGATCAATAAACACCACATGGCAATCGTCATTGTTATCTCCGATCTCGAATCGCCTGGGCAATGGTGCCCAGATCAATGTATTCCAGTTCACCGCCAACCGGCACGCCACGGGCTAGTCGCGAAATCTTTTTTGTTTCAGCAAGCCCTTTGGACTTAAGCAAGGTCTCGATGGCGTGCGCGGTCGCCTCGCCTTCTGGGGTGAAGTTGGTGGCAATCACAACTTCTTTTACTTCCTCTTGGGCGACACGCGCCACAAGCCGATCCATATGAATCTCACGCGGGCCAATCCCATCTAAGGGAGAGAGCCTTCCCATCAAGACAAAGTAAAGACCTCGCCAAGAATGACTCTGCTCAACAGCAAGCAGATCAGAAGGCGACTCCACCACACAGAGCATGGAGGCATCACGGCCCGGATTGGCACAGACCTGACAGATCTCTTCTTCTGTAAATGTATTGCAGCGTGTGCAGTGCTTGATCGCCGCAACTGCATGCAGTAACGACTGCCCTAAAAGCTCTGCCCCAGTACGGTCATGCTGCAAAAGATGCATCGCCATGCGCTGAGCAGTTTTTGGTCCAACGCTCGGCAGTCGGCGCAGCGCTTCAGTGAGCGCATCTAATGCATGTGGAGTGGCAACAGAAGGCTTCAACGAGAGGTCTGGTTAAAAGAGCTTCATCCCAGGCGGCAACGGTAGTCCAGCGGTCACCGCTGACATACGCTGCTGAGAGACAGCATCCGCCTTCGCATGGGCGTCATTGAGTGCCGCAACCAGCAGGTCCTGCAAGGTTTCGCGGTCATCTGCATCAGCGGACATAAGGCTCGGATCAATCACAACTGACTTCACTTCGTTTTTGCAGTTCATCGCGACCTTCACCAGCCCCGCACCCGCCTGACCTTCAACCATCTCGTGGGCGAGCGCCTCTTGCGTCTGCTTCATCTTTTCCTGCATCTGCTGAGCCTGACGCATCAGTCCAGCAATCTGACCTTTCATCATCCTAAGAATCCTTTCAAAGAGATGGCTTACTTCGTGGATCGAATTGACCCTGGGACAATCTTGCCCCCAAAGTCAGAGAGTATGGTCTGCACCAGCGGGTCAGACTGAATCAGTCGCTCGGCCTCAGCCTGGGCCTGTGCAGCCGCATCCGCATCTTCCGATGCTGCGGTTGGCCGATCGGCCTCGCCGAGTTCCACCTCGATCCGACAGGGCTTACCAAAATGTTTTGCTAGCGCATCCTGCGCTTTGACCACAACAGAGGCCTCGGTTAATGCGGGAATGGAGACACGGAATCGGCAGTTCACCGAGCGTCCCGCATCCTCACATGAAAGCAACTGTGCCTGCTGGACAAACTGTTTGGCTAACCCAGAGGCTGCAAGGCGTCGAGAGACAGTCGGCCACTGGTCAGCCGTGAGGGATACCGCTGGAAGCGAGGTAGCAGATGCTGGAGCAGGCGCAACTGATTCGGCATGCGCCGACTTTGGCAGAGATCGTGCGGGCGCTGTTGCGGTAGATGGGGACGACACAGCCGTTGATCGCGGCATCGCGGGAGCGCTTGTCGCACTCGATGCGGGAGACGCAGAAAGCGGCGCGGTCCGCGGACGCTCTGCGCGAGCAGCTGGCGCATCCGCTGTGGGCTGAAAGGCAAATAGCCGCAGGAGTGTCATCTCAAGTCCGGTGCGCTCATCCGGCGCAAGATCTAAATCTCGGCGACCCAAAACTGCGATCTGATAGTTCAACTGCAGAAGCTCTGCAGACATTGACTCCGCCAGAGAGGCGATCGTGCCCGTGGGATCACTATCCACAGCAATCTTTAATGTCCCAAGTGTCGCTGCCTGATGGAACCAGCGGGCCATGTCGGCGAGTAGCGCATCCGCGGAAACGCCAGCGGTCATTAATTCCTCTAGAGTTGCAAACGCTGTGACCGGATCCTGCTGCGCAAGGTCACGGAGTAACTTGGCCAGCAGCTCTTCGTGGACCAGGCCCAGCATGGCCTGAACACCTGCTGCCGTCACCTGCCCCGCACCATAAGCAATAGCCTGATCCGTTAACGACAGACTGTCTCGCACGCTGCCGTGAGCGGCAGAGGCAATCCAGCTCAGTGCATGG
>JBDLRA010000148.1:0-3240 GCA_039800285.1 Pseudomonadota bacterium | reverse complement strand
TTAAGGTGAGGCACCTTCCCGTATTGCAGCATGGTTTCCTGGTCGGACTTATCTCGGAGCGGGATCTTTTTAATTTCCAGCGATCGAGTCTTCGAATTTTGTCGTCTGCCATTGAGCAGGCGGATTCCATCCCGGCGCTGAAGATCTGTGCCGGTGAGGTGCTGACGCTTGCCCGGCGGTTGCTGACCCAGGGCGTGTCGGCTACCTCTTTAGCGCGTCTCGTGAGCCACCTGAACGACGCCATGACGCGTCGGGTGATTCTCCTTACTGAAACGCAGATGCGGGAGAAGTTCGGACCGCTCCCGGCATGGTGCTGGCTCGCGCTTGGCTCTGAGGGGCGAGAAGAGCAGACCGTTGCCACCGATCAGGACAACGCCATTATTTTTGAGGGCGATGGGCCAACGTATAAAGCAGCATTTCAGGCGCTCGCTAAGCAGATTAATGAGGGGCTTGCAGAAATCGGCTTTCCGCTCTGTAAGGGCGGTGTCATGGCCATGAATGACAAGTGGTGTCGCAGCGTCGATGAGTGGCAGCGTCTGCTGGCACAGTGGTTTTCTCGGCCAGAGCCCGAAGCGCTTCTGTATGCCAATATCTTTTTTGATTTTCGGGGACTGTATGGCGAGGTTCGACTCGCTGAGTCGCTTCGGCAATGGCTGTCGGGGCAGGTGGCGGAGCATCGTTTATTCATACGATCCCTCGCGCAGGATGCCATTCGGGATGAGGTTGCAAAGCTCACGCGCAATAGCGTTGCAATTAGTATCGCGCGCGCTTTACGTAAGCGTGGCTATCTTATGGAGTGGCTTGCCCCATCAACGCTGGACATGAAGCGCGGTGGCACAGCGCCAGTTGTCTATTTCGCGCGCGTGTTGGCACTCGCGAAGGGGCTGGCTGCGACCTCCACTGACGAGCGGCTTTCGCAACTGGTGACGGCTGGTGCGATGTCAGATTCCGAGTCCCAACAGATGCGAGATGCCTTTAATGTGCTGCAGCGTTATCGACTAAAGGCGCAGCTTGCCTACGCAGCAGAAGCTGCTAAATCATCAGAGCCAGATCTCTCGCCCAATATGCTTGCGCTGGATGGGCTGAGTTCTCACGAGATCGAGCAGCTGTCGCTTGCGTTAGCCACGCTTGGCGGGCTGCGTGCCCGCCTTGAAATGGATTTCCTTCGTTAACGACGACCGGTTTCGATCACCAGAGCGTCATCGGCAGGAGCTGGAAGCAGAGGATGGTGACGATCGTCGGGAGCAGCGCAGCGACGAGAAGCCCTAGCGGATTGATCCGCTCGCCGTCAAAACGGCTCTTTAAGATCGATGCACCGGCTGGATTCGGGGCATTTGCGATGATCGTCAGGCCGCCACCCGTGACCGCACCAGCAACCAGTGCGTACTTGAATTCTTCGCTTAGTCCTTCAACAAGCGACCCTAAATAAGTCAATGCTGCGTTGTCCGTTATGGCAGTTAGCGCTGTCGCGCCGAAGTAAACCGATGTCGGGCTCATTTTCGTGAGAAGGGGCTGAAGCCACCAGGACTGCATACCGCCAAGCACCACGAGTCCTGCAAGGAAGAACCCGACTAGCAGCCCCTCCCGGAGGATTAGTCGGTCCTGGTACTGAGGGTAGGCATGGGCGATCCCCATAAACAGCAGAAAGATTCCCAGGAAAACAGGGGAGTGGTGAGCAAAGAGCACGACACCTGCAATCAAGAGCAGGTGAAGGGCGATCATGATTGCTGGGATCTTGGCACCGTCTTGGTCAGCGTGTCCGGCCTCCGAGGCAATTGCTGACCCTGCGGCGATCAACTCACGGCGGAACAGCGCAGTCACGGCAAGACCATTGATCAAGACTGCCAGCGCGGCCTTCCATCCGAAGTGGCTGAACATATAGGCCGTATCCCAGTTCCACTTTGCAGCCACCATTAATACGGGGGGTGCTGCAAAGTGCGTCAAGGTACCGCCAATTGAGATATTGACGAACAGCACGCCGAGGGTTGCGTACTTGAATAATGCCTTTGTGTCAGCGCGAAAGTACTGAAGTAGCATCAGTGCTGCTAGCGTCATCGCAGCGGGTTCGGTGATAAACGAACCCAAGAGGGGCACCAGTGTCATCAGCAAAAAGTAGCGTGCCAACCCGAGATTGACAGGCATCACTCTGGCGGTTCTCTCGACGAGGCTTTTGGCGGCCGTCATCACAGGTCGGCTTGCTGCGATGACCATGATTGCAAAGACAAAGAGGGGTTCTGTGTAGTTACGGGTGTCTGCATAGTCGACCGCCTTGGAGAACCCCTCGGCGTAGATGAGCCAGGCAAAGAGAACGAATGACCAGAACCCGAAGACTGCCTCGACCTCTCCAAGAAGGTGGAATACACCATGATGGGCCGGGAAGCGATGGGCAAGGGAAACGAAAATCGATGTCGAAAAGGTATGGAGTACCGCAATTGCGAAAATGGCCGCGGCGACAAGCTGCGTGGTCTCTGACATGGTGCTCCCCCGTCTTCCCAAGATTAGTCGACGGATTGTAAACTGACCATGCCATGCGAATTCACTTTGCCTCGGATCTCCATCTGGAATACCTGAATAAGCGTTTTCCAGAATACATTCGTGTGGACAGGCTCTATACGCCGTTTGCGGACATCCTTGTTTTAGCGGGGGATATCCACGTCGGCACACAAATGGTCGATCAGTTTGGTCGGTGGCCGCATCCTGTGTTGTATGTGCCTGGTAATCACGAGTTTTACGACACAGCGATCGAACCGCAGATCGAGAAGATTCGTGCAGCGGCGGAAAATACGGCACTGGTTGTCCTGGCTCAAGATGAGTTCATTGACCAAGGCGTGCGTTTCTTGGGGTGCACGCTCTGGACGGACTATCAGCTCATGGGCACCGGTGGGCGCCAGCTGGCATCAATGCTCGCCTGTGAGGCGCGTATCGCAGACCATCGCAAAATCATGGGAATACAAAAAGTGGGGCAGGGGTTCTCTGCCCAGCAGGCGTTTGAGCGGCATCAGGAAGAAAAGGCTTGGCTTGCGAAAAAATTGGATGAGCCCTTCGATGGGAAGACCGTCGTGATCACCCACCATGCCCCCTCGCGTGGGAGCGTCCATCCGCGGTTCCGAGGGGATCCCTGTAATGCAGCGTTTGTTTCAGATCTGGATGACCTGGTGATGAAGGCTGACTTCTGGATCCACGGCCATGTGCATGACAGTTTTGATTACATGGCCGGAAAGTGTCGGGTCATGACCAATC
>JBDLRA010000147.1:0-7156 GCA_039800285.1 Pseudomonadota bacterium | reverse complement strand
GGAAGAGCTGGTGCCGATCTTCATCCCATGAAGTGAACGGTGATGCCAAACCAAAGGCGCCCCGTGTCGGGCGCCTTAGCACCGGTTGCAGATGTCGCCTTGGCAGATGGGGCGGGATCTGGTCGGGTGTCGGGTGTTCAACGGTTGACGCACCTGCCGATGGCGGTGGCGATCGGTATGGGGTGACGACGCTGCAGAGAGACGCTCAAGGCTTGACCTCCTCAGTTGTGCACCCCGCCTGGGTCAGACAGCCCAGGGTTCACTCAGGTGTGGAACAGCACCAGATGTAGAACAGCGGTGGCAGATGGCTCACGCCGGTCGCAGTGGCACACGCGCCGCGCCACTGCGTTGGGGTTGTTGGATCGATTTGAACCTCCCGGTTCGCACCGGTTCAGGCGATACCTGACCGGACTGTGGTGGAGGGTGAGGTTCGGATCGGCTCCCTGGCCTCCCCTCAATTTCAAGGTAAGCCGCTTTCCTGGCGCTGGAGTGCCTTGGGGCGTTCCTTTTCCCGTACTGCAGCGGGATGCGGCATGGGATCGGTTTCGGTGCCTAAGCGGTGGGGCGGCCTGGAATTTCGCTGGGCTGGGGATTGTTGTCAGGGTGTTGTTGTCAGGGTGCTGACATTCTTGCTCTTGTTCTTGCTCTTGGATGACTCATGAATTATTCATTCTTGATGCTGGCATTACTCTGAGCTTTTTCAATTAAACCAGGTCACGATTGTCACGATTAGAACGCCTGCAATGGTTCTTAGCTGCGCGAGTTTGTCCCAACGGTTGATGCGCTGGGACCAAGCTTCTTTGTCCTTGGCTTGAAGCCTGCAGAGGGTATTGCTGCCTACTGGCGTAATCAGAAAGATGGCAAGTAGGCTAGGTAGCTGAAAGCGTAGATTTCATCTTGGCTGATAATGGAATGCCCATAAAAAACCGCCCATCGAGGAGCGGTCTTCGATGTGGTGTGAGGAACTTAACCTGCCTATCTGCCTAAACGGATTCGTGCGCCAGCACGAACACTGAAGGCGTTGAGCGCGCCGTAGCTGATCTCGCTAATCGTGACGCCAGTGCTGCCTTGGTAGATCGCTTCAGCGAAAACGTCTGCAGGCTTAGAGACGGCGTAGCTAACACCGAGCTTCGCCTGGTAACCTAATGCACTACCACTGCCCCCGTCAACGGTTAGATTATTCCTCGCAATGCCATTTACTGTTGCGCTAAATGGCATGGTTGGAATGCTGACGCTGGTGTAACCAATGCCTGCGCCAACATACGGGGTGAATTTTGACTTGCTCTTGAAGTCGTAATAACCGCTAAACATCACGCTGTTGGTGGATAAATTGCCAGAAGCCGAAGTATTTCCATTGAAGGGAAAGTTCATGCCTATGGCGCGAACGCTACCCGAAAGGGAGCTATCACCTACTGCGTAGCTTCCAAGAACATAAGTGACCTCGCCTCGGATGCTGTTTCCGAAGTCGTAGCCGATACCCGCATCAACAGCTACACCGCCTCCGAGGCTGGCGGTTCCGCTTGCGGTACCCGAGTAGGGGATGCCAAGCACCGTTCCGGACTCTGTGCCATTAGCCGAAGGACTCGACGACCAGCCACCACCAACACCGGCAGTGACGTATGCCCCTTTGCTATTTGCTCGGTGAGAAGCAGCCTCTTGCGCATGGGCGGGGGCGGCAAGAGCAGTCATGACGGCAATTGCCAGTAGAGCAGGAAGCTTGCGCATGGGGTCCGCTTGAAACTCACTATCACTACAAGTTCGTCTAGCTTTGTCAAGCAACAAGGGGGTGGACGGTGAACCGTCTACACGATCTGGGAGGCTGCTGAAACATGGTGGCAAAGCCCTTTTTGCAGCCATTTCGTGGCCTTTGCTGCGGCGGCAGTCGTCTCTCTCATGCCGCCTGCCCTGTCGGTCTGGCAAGGGATTGGGGTGCGCCATGATCGTGGGGAAGCGATCAGGCTGTCGCCTTTTCTAGGCGAACGCGATCAGGCCTGCGTCGGAGCAAACTTTCCAGGCAGCAGAGGCTCACGCGCTCGTGGGCGCTCGCGGTTTCAGGCGGGATCACCGATCAAGCTCCTCACGATTGGTGCAAGAGCCAGGGCGAGCTGATGGTGGCCCTGCTGATTTAGATGAATCCCATCCTCCCCCACGCTCGCCACGGGGTTGCTGTCGACAAAGCTGCAGCCCCATGGCGCGCAGGCGTCCTTGTAAACCATCGCTAGCTCCGCGGAGCGCGCCACCGAACCCTCGAAATGATGGGCCATCATCTCTGAGAGGTTTCCAAACTTGGGTGGTGCAACAACTAAAACGTTGGGCGAGTTTTGGTTGAAGTTGCTGCCATTGTTGTAGGCAATCTGCAAGAGGGAACTCAATCCCCTCGCTGATTCTTGGGCAGATACGTTCAGATGATGCTTTAAGTCGTTGGTGCCGAGCATGATGATGAGTAGATCAAGCGGCGCATGACTGTCCAAAACAGCAAGGAGGGTTTTGCGTGCGTTGCGCCCGTCTCGGAATGGCTCATCGAATGCTGTTGTTCTCCCATTCAGACCCTCTTCAATCACGTTGAAGTCGGCGCCAAGGGCATGTTGCAGGATCCCGGGCCACCGTTCTGTGCGACGCATCCGCTCGCCGGTGAGCGGTTTGTACCCCCAGGTGTTTGAATCGCCAAAGCAGAGGATCGCGTGTTCTCTTGTCACCAGCCTTGACCGTCCGAACCTAGGCTTGGCTTAGCGACACCTGTTACCCCTGGCAGTGCTCGCTTCACAGTTGCTTGCGTTATTGCTGTTCGAATCAGTTCGAATGTGGCCGTCCCCAGATCCCATGGGCGGCAGCTGCCAGCGCTTCAGTGGTCCGGTCGTGGATCACCCGACTAGCCTTGCGTGAATTCAGGTCGTCAGACGCATGCTTTGGCCGCGGATATCTCTTGCTGGCCTTCTCCTTGCTGCTGCTCTGCTCTCGAGTGCATGGGAGCATGCTGGAGGCAACTCCAGGGGAACAGCGTTTGCCGGAGAGCTGGGGGAAGCTCGCCGCCAAACTCTTCCTGCCGCTCCCAGCGATCAAGCGTTAACACCTGTGGATCGGAATTGGCGTGCCTTCTGGAGCAACCATCTTGGCCAGTGGCATGGACGCTGGACGCGCTACACGTCGTCGGGATCGGTGACGGAATCGTTCCGAAGTACGCGTGATTTCCACGCTGATTCCTCCCAGACCCACATCCAACAGGTCAATCGCTACCGCTACGACGATGGCCGTGTTGTCGAGGAACGCTGGTCTTACAACCGTTCTGACCACAGCAGGGCCGATGGGTTTCATCACCCCGCCAGCTTGGTGATGCGGGGCCTGGCTTTTCGCGATGGTGCGGCCGCCTGGCTGGTGCCAACCCTGGCTCCGGATGCTGTGGTGCCGATGGAACTCTTCCTGATGGATGGCCACCGTCGCCATAGCGTTGGTGTGGTGTATGGCAAGGATCGCCAACTGATCCGGACCGCCAGCATTCGGGAAGACCAACGCGGTTACCCCGGAGTCCACTGGACTGAACAGACCGCGCAGGTGTCCCCTTGGCAGGTGACGGGGCACTGGGTCGGTGTCACGGAAACCATGGGCCCGGATCTGTCCAGATCGACGCAGCGGACACGCCAGATCACCTGGCCCTCCCCGTCGAATCGCGAGGTCTACTTCCCCGATCGGATTGTGTTGAGTTGCCCCGAGCGTCTGCCGCTGCACCAACCGTTTTCTGTGGCCGTCCGCTGGCTGTCAGCGGATGGACGTCTGCAGATCATTCGCGTGGACTATGACGCTGGAGCCAGGTTGACCCGGCTTCAACATCAGGTGCTCCGACGAGCCCCACGGTCAGGCATGGGCCCCGGCTGAATCCGCTACCTGACGGCCCAGAATGAGAATTATTATTATCTCGGTCATTGCTCGGGTGGGATAAAGCGGGGGAGGGGTTCAACGCTTGTCTTGTCAATTACTGGCCGGCACCAGCGTGGAGCGGTGATCAGGTAGCCAAGTTGGCGCTGCTGCTGTTCATGGCGGAGGAGCAGTCGTGCCACCATCCAACAACTTTTGCGCCGCCTGATTTAGCTTTGATCAAAACATCAGTCTAGGGTGGTTTTGAAAATGCTGGTAGGGTGGCTGATCGGTCAGAGATTGATTGCCTTGGATCATGAATCGCTTGGCTTCAATCGCCCTCTTGTGCCACGACAGCATTGAGTTTCTGGATGTCGATGCGGCGTCTTCCATGTTTGTCTGTGCTGACGAGATCCCCATATCGAAAGCCAACCAGGATGTCTTTTATGGCGTAAAGATGGGTTTGTGAAAGGCTCGAACCTGTGGTCTCGTCGATACCCTCGACGAGCGGCATAATCACAGCGTTGCGCTGCATTAATTCATTCAAGCCCATCTGCCGAAGAGGGCTCTCGTGATTCAATGGATGGGTGAGGGTGGCGGTCTGGCTCAGCTGGGGAGTTCCCGCGTTCAGGGTTGTCAGGGGCACAATGCGCCGCTGCCAAAGACCCGATTCAGGTTCGTCATCAAAAATCAGGGATAGTGTGTAGCTCACGTTGAGCCACTGGCTTCGATCGCTTGTCACGAATCTGCAAAATAGATGGCCTTGCTCGACGCTGCTTATGCACAGATGTCGGCTAAATATAAGTGGCATCGCGTTCCCGCTCAATCTCGAGAAGACAACCGCTGTTAATGTCGACAGCGTGATCAGGCCCGAAATGAGATCCAGTACCGCAACGGCGTAAGTGAAGCGTGAGGCCGGCTCAAGACCGTTAAATCCATTGGCCAAGAAGGATTCAATGGCGAAGGCAATGGGCTTTGGTATCCCGAATGGAGCGTCTCCCATAATGTGGCTATTGTCAAATGAAAGTATTATCGCAAATGCCATAATTTGTAGAAAATAAATTCCAACCATTGAGCCAAAAAATATCCACCATGGCATCCTGATCATGGCCGCCAGTGGCTGCCTCCACAGCTCGTACCATGGGGTGAGCTGGTTGTCTTGGTGAATCTTTCTTCTGTGAAAGTCGAACATGTTTCTTTCGTCGCAGCGCGGACCCAAGCTGTATGAATTACTTCTTTAACGTAGCTAGCCTTTGGGTTGAGGGGAAGGTGCTTGGCGCCACTTGCCTGAAGGCCGATGTGGCTATCAGCAATGCGGCATGGTTGTCTTCCGTCGAGGTGCTGTCAGCCGTGGCTAAATCCGTCGCAGCCTTCGGGGAATGGCCTGCTCATTTCATGCCATATCTCACCACTGCAGCCACGTAGGCACGCTGATCGGCCAGCAGCTGCGGCGACCGAGCGATCTGAGCAGAGGGTGGGTCGATCACAAAATCGGGGGCGCCGCGCTCAACGTCCAGATTGAAGTCGGCAAAGTGGTGGAAGGTGGAATGGTGCAGCACAGCACCGCGACCGGGAGACTCATCAAGGATTACCGTGATCTGCTCACGCCCGCTGGTGATTGAGTGGCTGGAGAGGAGCACCTGCTGGCTCTCGCTAGTGGGCCGGATCACCCCCTCATGTGGATGGGCCGGAAGCACCAGGTGGCCGGGGATCAGGGTGTCAAAGGCCAGCAGAGCGTGGTCGCTGCGCTGGCGGCAGATCTGCACGCCCCCGTTCTGCCCGGTCACTACACAGGGGGTGTCGATCGCAGGGCAACTGGGGTTGACATACTCGTTGTCAGATGCAAGTCCGGGCCACGTTCGTTTGAAGGTTTGGGTTCTGGTGACCCGCTCCAGGCATCCACCCAAGTGCAGCAGCGAGCTTCCCAAGTCGGTGTGGTCGCGGGCAATCACCAACTGGGTTCCGAGCGCCACCGCGGCCTCCAGTGCCGCAAAGAACGAGGGCTCGGGGCCGTTGTCGAGGTCGGGCGCCATCAGCCACACCTGGCCGTAATGCCCTGCGGCTAAAGCACCGTGCAGCTGCTCACGCGCCGGACCGGCCGCCGGATAGTCCTGCACCGTGAGCCTGAATTCGGGATCGATTCCGCTGCCGGCCTCGCGGATCTGGTCGGCCAGAAGGCTGAAGCGGGCGACGCACCAGTCGTTGGGGTCGCTGGTGATGGTTGTCTGCAGCAGCGCGCGACCACTGGCGCCTGGGTTGGCCGCCGTCATGGATATGGGATCTCTTTTTGTTGTGCTGCCAGTCTGCCGCGTGCGTCTGGTTTGTCTCAGCCCTCAAGCAGCAACTCCCCTGGCTCCGGCGCCCACGCGGACAGCTGTTGTCGAAGCGTTACGAAGACCTCCTCAATCCACAGTGGGCCGAAGGTGCTGGCCAATGCCACCTGCAGCGGTGCCACTGGGATTGCTCAGACTGAGCCCTGTGGTGCAGGGATTGACGCAGATCCGCTACAGCTCGACGTTGTGGCGCAGTGAAGAGCCGTAGGACTGGCCTACGGATTGGCCAGCGCCACCGTGGAGCGGTGATCAGGGGGCTGATGGCCCCATGTGGGCCCATGCAGCAAGCCTTTATTCAGAAGGATGCTCCGGAAGGGATTGGATCAAAACTCTTTTAGAAACAACCAGTTAAGCGGCAACTTCGTGCCATCGCGTATCCCATGAACGCGCAACGCGCATTTTGTGCCCCCTCATGGATGGCTGGTTCCTTTTGGCGCCGCATAGTGTCGATTTGACGCTGATACCTGCATCACCATGCATTGATATGAATTCGGGGTAGTTGTCAAAGCTTCTTCTGTTGCCTGTGTTGACATAGGAGCATGCAAAGGCATTGTTGGCGGATACCAAGACCTCATCATCAAATTCAAGGTGAAAATATCGAATTGATGCCTTGAAGACGTCAGGCGAAGCTTTTGTGATGGTCAAGCCATTTTCAAGAAAGCATGCATTGGTGATTTTGCCGTCTGCATATATTCCATGACTTTCAGAGACGTATAAGTCCTTATTCGGAACTCCGTCTTCAAGAGAATTTGCGCGGATCACCATCGGAAGTGCAGAACGGTAAAAGTCCTCTTCCACGAGTGCCTTGGATACAGTCCTCTTTGCGATCCATTTCACGGGCAATGGACCCTTTGAGGTTGCAACCACATCACCAATTTTTAAACACTCGATTGGCACTTCGCCGTTTGCCGTCCTTATGGCAGTACCAGCGCAAAAGCAAACAGCTCTAGCTGTTCCATATAACTGGAAGGCGA
>JBDLRA010000146.1:0-5726 GCA_039800285.1 Pseudomonadota bacterium | reverse complement strand
TCAGCGACTGCGCCTGGTCGATCCACTTCTGGCGGCGCGCTGCACACTCGACCATCCACCGGGTGTCGACCTCAAAAGCCGTCGCATAGAGACTGCGCAGCTCGGCGGGAACCCGATCGATCTTGGCCAGGCTGCCGTCAAAGTACTTGAGATCAGCAACCATGACCTCATCCCAGAGACCCAGCTTCTTCAGATCCTGAACCAGGTACTCGTTGACCACGGTGAACTCGCCCGACAGGTTCGATTTGACATACAGGTTCTGGTAGGTCGGCTCGATCGAGGCCGAGATGCCCACGATGTTGGAGATCGTAGCGGTCGGTGCAATCGCCACGCAGTTGGAGTTCCGCATGCCGTAGGCCTTGATCCGGCCGCGCAACGCCTCCCAATCCAGCGTCGAAGACATGTCGACTTCCACGTAGCCACCGCGCTCATCGGCGAGCAGCTTTAAGGTGTCGAGCGGCAGAATGCCACGATCCCAGAGCGAGCCACGGAAGGACGAATAGGCGCCGCGCTCTTCAGCAAGCTCGGTCGATGCCCAATAGGCGTTGTAGCAGACGGCCTCCATCGAACGATCGGCAAACTCGACGGCGTCCTGGCTGGCGTAAGGCACACGCATCGCGTGCAGTGCCTCCTGGAAGCCCATGATGCCCAGACCAACCGGGCGGTGACGAATGTTCGAGTTCCGTGCCTTGGCCACAGCGTAGTAGTTAATGTCGATGACGTTATCCAGCATGCGCATTGCCGTCTTAATGGTGGCGCGCATCTTGTCAAAGTCGAGCTCAAGTCCACCCTTCGGTCCCACCGCTGGCTTGAGATGGTTCACCAGGTTGACTGAGCCGAGGTTACAGACCGCGATCTCTGAATCGTTGGTGTTCAGCGTGATCTCGGTACACAGGTTCGAGGAGTGGACCACGCCAACGTGCTGCTGCGGGCTGCGGATATTGCAGGGGTCTTTGAAGGTGATCCAGGGGTGCCCCGTTTCAAAGAGCATGGTCAGCATCTTGCGCCAGAGCGAGGTCGCAGGCAGACGCTTAAAGTGTTTGATCTCCCCCCGGTCAGCCTTCGCCTCGTAGGCGACATAGGCTTCTTCGAAGGCCTTGCCAAACTTGTCGTGCAGATCCGGAACATCGGAAGGCGAGAACAGGGTCCACTCACCGTTTTCCATCACGCGACGCATAAACAGGTCGGGAATCCAGTTCGCGGTGTTCATGTCGTGGGTACGACGACGGTCATCCCCGGTGTTCTTGCGCAGCTCAAGGAACTCTTCCACATCCAGGTGCCAGCTCTCCAGATAGGTACAGACTGCGCCCTTGCGCTTGCCACCTTGGTTGACGGCGACGGCGGTGTCGTTCACCACTTTCAGGAACGGCACAACCCCCTGGCTCTTACCGTTGGTGCCCTTGATGTGACTGCCGAGAGCGCGCACGGGCGTCCAGTCATTGCCAAGGCCGCCCGCATATTTCGCAAGCAGTGCGTTTTCTTTGATCGCCTCGTAAATGCCGTCCAGATCGTCCGCGACCGTGGAGAGATAGCAAGACGACAGCTGCGAGTGGGTCGTACCCGAGTTAAAGAGCGTTGGGGTTGAGCTCATGAAGTCAAAGCTGGACAGCAGCTGATAGAACTCAATGGCCCGGGCTTCCCGGTTCAGTTCGTTCAATGCCAGGCCCATCGCGACCCGCATGAAAAACGCCTGCGGCATCTCGATACGACGGCCCTCACCACTGAATCGATCGTTACGATCGATCAGGAAGTAACGGTCATACAGGGTCTGAAGGCCCAGGTAGTCAAACTGCAGATCACGGTTGGGATCAATCGCAGCCGCGAGCTTTTCCAGATCGAAACGAGACAGCTCCTCGTTTAACAGGCCAATCTCGATGCCCTTCTTGATGAATCGAGGGAAGTATTCCTTATAGCGACCTTCCATCTCGGCCTGCGAGACCTCTGCCTGCATGACTTCCTGGCGAATGGTGTGCAGAAGCAGACGGGCGCTGACTTTGGCATAGGCGGGGTCCTTTTCAATAAGAGCGCGAGCGGAAAGGATGGTGGATTTATAGACTTCCTCGCGGGGAACGCCGTCATAGATGTTCTTCAGCGTGTCTTCTAGGACCGCCTCAACACTGACGGAATCGCCCAGGTGGGTACAGGCAGCGGCGACGATATCGCGCAGCCAGGCAACATTCAGGGGCTGCGCGACACCATCGACCATCATGCGCAGTGCGGGGGTGGCCGCGCCTTCCTTTCCTGCGGTCTGCTTCTGTGCACGCTCCTGGGCGCGTTCCTGCGCCCGGCGCTCACGATAGAGCACATAAGCCCGTGCGACCTCATGCTCCCCCGATCGCATCAGCGCCAGTTCGACCTGATCCTGGATGTCTTCAATATGGAGTGTTCCGCCAGCAGGCAGACGGCGCATCAATGCCATGACGACCTGATTGGTCAACGACTCGGTGACCTCGCGCACACGGGCCGACGCGGCCCCTTGATTACCCTGAACTGCCAGAAATGCCTTGGTCATAGCGACCTGAATCTTGCTGGGCTCAAACCCGACCACTGCGCCGTTGCGGCGGATGATCTTGATATCAGCAAGACCTGCTTGTGACGACAATCCAGCGGGCTGTTCCGCAGCTTGGCCAAAGGCCCCCGATGCCTGCACCGGTGTATTGGACATGGTCTGCGATTCTGCGCCCCACTGCATCATGAATTTCTCCCTTTTCTTGTGAATAGACTGCCTAGTCCGCCCGGTGAACACCGTCGGGGTCATGCGACAAAAAGGGGCAGTAAAACACTATATCTAGTAGTTTTTTCCCCCGGATGACCCAATTCTAGTAGCGTTCCGAAAACCCGGGCAAGCCTTTTTTCTGGGGGAAACCCCACGATGCGGCGCATCGTCCCCGCCAGCCCAGCGGGGATCTAAAGGAAAATTTTCGACCCAGAAAAGACGCGGGATTTCAGACGAAATCAGTCGGAAATGGCCGAAAAATCTAACTCTTTGAGGGATGGGGTTTTTCTAACTTAACGGCGTAACTTATCCGTCGTGGGGTGTTCCAAGGAACAGAAAAGCCCCCTAAGCCGACCCATCAGATCGGACCAGTCAAAACAAGGTCCCGGATCTGTTTTTCGCCCCGGAGCGATCTCACTGTGACCAGCAAGAAAGCGTAATGACGGTATCGCCAGCTGAAGCGATGCCGATAGCTGCGCCAGCATCACCATTTGGGCGTCCTCAAAAGGCTGATCGTCGGTCCCTTCGAGTTCGATCCCAATGGAGAAATCATTACAACGCGTTCGGCCCATGAATTCCGAGACCCCTGCGTGCCAGGCGCGTTCATAGACACTGACAAACTGGACCAATTCTCCCCTGCGGCGAATCAGAAAGTGCGACGAGACCTTCAGGCCGCGCAGATCTGCAAAGCTGGGGTGGGCATCACAGTCGAGCTCCCCGGCAAGGAGATCCTCTATTGCGTCCCCGCCAAACTTACCCGCAGGCAGACTGATGTTATGCACCACCAGCAGTTCGGGCAGACAGCCCTCGGGGCGAGAATCCCAGTTCAGAGAGGTGCGTTGACGCGCCCCGGGTGTCACGACCCAACCTTGCGGATCCAGCGAGAGCAAGCCGTCTCGGCTCACGTCATTTCGGCCCGAGATGACGGTGGGTCACACTGCAATAGGACTGGCCCTCTTTCCAGTGGGCATCAGCAGCAGGAAGACGCGTGCCACAGTGGGCACATTGCACGAGACGGCCCTCTGATTCAGAGGCGTCTGGATTGGTGGGTGGACGGCGCCCCGCAAAGGCCTTTTTTAAAAGCCAGATTCCGACGATGACTGCGACAACCAGAATCAGAATTCGCCACAACATACAGACTCTCTTTATTCAGTAAACCATCGGAATGGGCCGCTTATGTACGCCCCAGTAATACCTCAAGCACAAACTGAGTGCCGACGTAGGCCATCAACAGCGCAACGAAGCCCGCCAGAGTCCAGCGCGCCGCCACGCGGCCTCGCCAGCCCCACCAACGGCGGCCCAACAAAAGCGCCAGCGAGAGACACCAGGCCATGATGGTGAAGACCGTCTTGTGATCGATTCGCAAGAGCCCGTAACCCATGCTCTGACTGACCACCATGCCCGAGATCAGAGTCAACGTCAGCAACAGAAAACCGGCCATCACCACATGCACCAGCATTTTGTCGAGCCCCAAGAGCGGCGGCATGCCCTGCCACCAGGCGGGCTGATCAATCGCGATCTTTTTCGTGGAATGTAAGGCGCGCTCCATGACCATCATCAGCACCGCACAGGCGGCTGCTAGCGTGAACGTGCTGTAGGCCAGCATCGCGAGCAGCATATGCGAACGAAAGACTGCATCCACACCATGCATCAACGGATGACCAGGAAACCAGTTCGGCAGAATCGCACTGATCGCCGCCAGCATAAAAATGCCCTGCGTGACCGATGGCAGCTTCTGAAACCAGGACTCTACCCAGAGCAGCAAGACGGCAAGCCAGAGCGTCCACGAGATCGAACTCGCAAACCCAAAATAAATGCCCTGACGCGAGAACCAGTTGGGCAGCAGCGAGGCCCCGTGCGCGACGATCACCGCCAGCAGAACAAACTGTCCCACACGGGTCGATAAGGGCATGCCCGCCCCCGCGGCGGCCCGACGATGGGCCCAGGCAAGGCCTGCATAGCCGATGGCAGCAAGACCGGACGCTGCCCCGTAGAATGACAAGGTTTCCATGACAAAAGCAGTGTAGCGCAGCATGCTCGAAAATCTAACTGAACGCCTAGCAAGGGTCGTCAAGACCATCAAAGGCGAGGCACGACTGACCGAAGCCAACACCCAGGACATGCTCCGCGAGGTGCGGCTTGCGCTTCTGGATGCTGACGTGGCCTTACACGTTGTCAAAGACTTCATCGCCAAAGTCAAAGAGAAGGCTTTAGGAGAAGAAGTCCAGGGCAGCCTCACGCCGGGTCAGGCACTGGTCGGGGTCGTCAATCGGGAACTCGTCGCGCTGATGGCTGGCGAAGAGAGCAGTCAGCGCTACGGACTCAATCTCGCCACAACGCCGCCCGCGATCGTGCTCATGGCCGGTCTTCAAGGTGCCGGTAAGACCACCACCGTGGGCAAGCTCGCCAAGTGGCTGCGCGAAACGCAAAAGCGTCGCGTCCTCACCGTGTCCTGCGACGTCTATCGTCCTGCGGCCATTGAACAGCTTCGTCTGGTCAGTGAACAGGCGGGCGTCGATTTCTTTCCCACACCAGAAAATGCGAAGCCGGTTGAGATCGCGAAGGCTGCAGTCGACTGGGCCAAGGGGCATCTGCATGACGTCCTCTTAGTCGATACCGCGGGTCGACTCGCGATCGATGAAGAGATGATGCGCGAGATCGCCGAACTCCATCGCACGCTCAATCCAATCGAAACCCTTTTCACCGTCGATGCGATGCAGGGTCAAGATGCGGTGCGCACGGCAGCCGCCTTCAAAGACACGATTCCGCTCACGGGCGTGATGCTGACCAAGGTGGATGGTGATGCCCGCGGCGGTGCGGTGCTCTCGGTTCGCGCCGTGACCGGCTGTCCGATCAAATTTGTTGGCACATCAGAAAAAATTGATGGGCTTGAGGCCTTTGATGCGGAGCGTATGGCCAACCGCATTCTGGGCATGGGCGATATCCTCGCCATCGTTGAACAGGCGCAGAAGACGGTTGATCTCAAATCAGCCGAGCAGATGGCCGAGAA
>JBDLRA010000145.1:0-5804 GCA_039800285.1 Pseudomonadota bacterium | reverse complement strand
TTGGACTTCCGATCGGTGTTGGCTACCTGATCGAGGTCACCTCTTTTACGTTAATGGCCCTGTTAATTGGTCGGTTCGGCACCATTGCGAGTGCCAGTCACCAGGTTGCCGCTAACCTTGCAACACTGATCTTCATGGTGCCGCTTGCGCTATCGAATGCAACGAGCATCCTTGCCGCCCAGGCAATTGGCAGCAAGGACGAGCTGCGAGCCCGCTCTTGGGTGCTTTCTGGTCTGAAGCTGGTCATGGGGTCAGCCGTAGTGATCTGCATCGTGCTGCTGATCTTTCATGAGTCGATTGCGAAGCTATACGCCGAGAGTCCCGTAGTTCAACAAAATGCCAAGGTGCTCATTCTGTTTGTCGCAGGCTTTCACCTGCTGGATGCGCTTCAGTGCCTGCTCTACTTCGCGCTACGCGCATGGCGAATTACGTTTGCGCCGATGGTGGTCTATGGCGTGGGGATGTGGGGCGTCGGCGTTGGCGGGGGCTGGCTGCTTGCCAACACGGTCTTTGCCCCCGGACCCGCTGCAGCACAGGGATTCTGGACCGCGGGGATTACCGGTCTTGCGTTGACCGGCCTAGGCTTGGCAATGCTACTGCGACGGCAGTTTCTCAATCCAGTTGCGACGGTAAAACTGTAGTTCGTCGATCGACTCCTGAATGTCTGCCAAGGCCGTATGGGCGCCGCGCTTCTCAAAGCCTTTCATTACTTCTGGATTCCATCGACGGCAGAGCTCTTTAATCGTGCTGACATCAATGTTGCGGTAATGAAAGAAGGCTTCAAGTTCTGGCATGTAGCGCTGCATAAACCGACGATCCTGATGGACGGTATTGCCACACATGGGTGACTTCCCGGCAGGAACATAGCCTTTTAAGAAATCGAGCAGAATCTCGGTCGCCTGTGCCTCTGTTGTGGTCGATGCCTTCACCTTGTCAATCAAACCCGACTTGCCATGCGTGCCCTTATTCCAGGCGTCCATCCCGTCAAGCACCTCATCCGACTGATGGATCACCATCACCGGGGCGATCGCCAGCGTGTTGAGCTCTGGATCGGTAATCACCAGCGCCACTTCGAGGATACGGTCGCGCTCTGGAGATAGGCCGCTCATCTCCATATCGACCCAGATCAGGTTGAGTTCATTAAGGTTTGGCATAGTGCGCAATCATCTCACAGGCTATGATTCGCGCCATGCGTGCAAGAATCCTTAGCCACCATGGCCGTCAGGCCTGGGCCATTGATCAAAATGGCCAGCACCGGCTGTGCGTCTATAAGGGTCGTGACCATCAGCCTGCAGCCAATGACGATGTCGAGATTGACCCGAACCAAGACCCGGCGGTCATTACTGAGATTCTGCCAAGGCGTAACCAGCTGATTCGAAGCGAGGCCCATCGCGCAAAGATTCTTGCGGCGAATGTCGATGCAGCCGCGATTGTGATTGCTGGAAGCCCACCGTTTTCAGATGAGCTCTTGGCCCGCATGATCTGCGCCTGTGCTGCCGAAGACATCCCCGGCATGATCGTGCTGAATAAAGTGGATCTTCAGGATGACGCCAACCGCGCGAGGACACAGCTCGACCCCTTTCAAGCGGCACTCAAGGCACTGGAATGGCCAGTGTTTGAGCTCGCTGCAAAGCCCAAGTCGCTTGATGAAAACGATCCACAGCTACTTCGATATCGAGAATCACTTGCGCAATTCCGGGCGTTTCTAATGAACAGAACAACGGTCATCATGGGTCAGTCTGGAATGGGGAAAAGCAGTCTTCTGAATGCCCTGATTCCAGGGTTTAACGCCCAGACGCAAGAAATTTCTGAGGCGCTCCAGACGGGAAGGCATACAACCACTGCTGGGCAGATGGTCGCACTCGCCCCCCAATCATGGGTGATTGATACGCCGGGCTTTCAGCTCTTTGGCCTGCATCACCTATCAGAAAGTCAGCTTGCGCTTGGCTTTCCTGAATGGCGCACAGCTCAAGAACAACATGGTCGCTGCAAGTTTCCCAACTGCCATCACGACCATGAGCCGGGATGCAACGTCAGAGCCGCTGTTGAGCAACAAGAAGCGTCATTAAGACGACTGACCTTGTGGCAGTCGATTCGGGCAAGCGTGGAATAGCCAAGCCGAATCACCAAGCCGCGCACGCTAGCTAATCAACGCGCAATAGAAGTAAGGTCTTACGATAACCAGCTAACGCTTAGGTGCCAGCGCTGGGGCTGACCGGCGACCCGCGAGTTCTGAATGCTATTTCGCGTCGTCTCAAAATCAGTCAGATTCTGTGGTGACGGACTCAGCAGCACACAGCCCACGCGAAAGTGATCCAGGTTATAGGTCTCACTCACGTTCACCACCTGCAACATGAACTTTTCAGACGACCTTTTGCCCTTGGCAAAGTAGCAGTTCGACCAGATCGACCCCAAGGCCACCGGGGGCATGGCATTAAATTCCAGCGCAACGCCCTTAAACCCGATATCTAAGAGTCGTGGGGTCACGACCGCACTGAAGGAGCCCGAGATCACCAGATCAAGCGAGCGGTCATTGGGTGCTAGCACTCGGAAGCTCTCCCGGCGCTGAACGGCAACGACTTCTCCAGGGAAATCGGAGGTCAGGGTGTCATAGACCCCAAACTTGATGTTCGGCGCAATGAACTGCAGCTTGTACTGATCCGAGGTGATCACGACCCAAAGGTGCTGGGATTCCTTGATCTCTTTGGGGACCTCTGTCCCTTCAGGCAGGGAAAACGTTAGCCCCAGAAGGGGGTCGGCCTCAATACAGCGCAAGGCCAGCCGCTTGCTCAGGTCGTTTAGGGGCATCAGCCCTGCGGTGACGCCAGAGCTGAACTCACGCACAAGCAGGCGCTCGGCCGACTTGGGCTGCATTTTGAATTGTTCGATGACCTTAAGGTCAAGTTCGGGGGTATAGACTCTAAACGACACGACGGCCTCGGAACGTGACAAGGGGCGGATTCCGCCCCAAAACCAGTATTCTAGGACAACTGGGTTTCCCGCTAAAATCCCACAAATAGTTCATCCGTAAGGACCCTGCGTGAAACCTGGCAACTCGCCAAAATTAAAGATCCTGGTCAGTAACCAAAAGGGCGGTGTCGGAAAGAGTTCGCTGAGCGCAAACCTCGCAGCTTATTTCGCTATTGAGCGTCAGATGAACACCCTGCTGATCGATCTCGACCGCCAAGGGACATCGTCATCCTGGATCCGTAACGCAGTCCATCATGAGCGTCTGGCCTTTGACCACGCAAGTCACCTCATTCAAGGCAACAACCGCCTGGGGATTTTCAATGCCCGATGCCACATTCGGGACGCTTCAAACCTACACGATGTCGTGATCACGGATGTGACCTGGTCGCCTGCGGTTGGCTACGAACTTCTTGAAATTTTTGACCTCTGGATTATTCCGACGTCACTTTCCGAATTAGAACTGCTGAGCACGATTGCGCTGCTACGTGACCTAAAGCCGGCACTTGATCGGCCCCGCTCACCAAAGGTCCTGATTGCCCCAAATAAGATTCATCCTTTTCAGCGCAAGTTTGACTCGATGTCAGCGCAACGATTTCCTGTCCCGTTCTTACTGACGCCGCCAGTTACCGCATCAAAAGAATTCGAGTCGCTTTATCAGAAGGACTACATCGTTACTTCGGGTCGCGGCGACATCAAGGCGAAGTTTCTACTGTTCTGTGAGGCCGTCTGGCAGGCAACACAGCTGAGCCGGCGAGATGCGATGGCGGCAGCCCGCACCGACTGGACGGCCACACCGCCGACTGCCGCAAGCCTAAGCACCCCACCGCTTGAGACGCCCCGAATCCCACAGATCATTCAGGCTGCCCCGGAATAAAATCCCCGATACGAAAGGTGGACCGCTATGTTTAAAAAATTATTTGGCTGGCTCTTTGGTGGCAAATCGTCAAAGTCAAAAGACCCTATGGTCCAGCAGAACGATCTGGTGTACGAGACCCGTACCGCGATTGAAAAAGGATTGCGGGATCAGTTCCGAAAAATCCATGGCGACAAAGCCAAGCAAGTCGCCGAAATCGTGACCAACTACATCTTCGACTTCGGTGAATTTGGTTTCGACTTCTCGACAGGCAAGGATCTCAAAAAAACTGTTGGTGCCGAGCTGGTGAATGTCTGCAACTACAAGCTCGTCGATCCAAATCGACTCTGTCAGGCTATGGTCCACCGCGCACTTCAGATGAAGCACACAGGCGAAACGTTTGATTCGCACATGCGCGACCTATGGATTCTCTGTCTTATTCCCGTGGGGCCTCTCACCCCACCCGACAGCGCCTTTCTGCCCGTGCACCAGAACTTCGTAAAACGCGTACGGGAAATCGAAATTACCCCAGCCCAGGCCAAGAACTGTCTGGCGATGTGGGACAAAAACCCTCAGCTCCAGTCAGCGCTGAACGCCTATATCGCCAAAGGCTAGATGCGGTAAACGTAGAGCATGGTCTGTCGGTCATCATTGACCGAGAGCGTCTGCTGTGGCTTTACGTTCGGAACAACAAAACTATTTGAGATCAGAAACGCCCCCTGGGACATTTCTTGTTTCGCCTTTTCCCAAAGTCTGGGCATAGGCTCGGTCGATAGAAAGGCATACACGACCGGGTAATCGGCTAGCGAGATATCCCAGAAGCTTTTTCGAACGATCTGAACATTTTTCTGACCGAGCGCACGCAGCCGTGAGACCAGATAGGGAAACCAGGCCGCCTCAACGCCCACAAACTGCTGCTCTGGGTGCTCCTTCCCAAGCCCCAGAATCATGGAGCCGGTTCCTGAGCCGAAATCCAAAAAACGTGCGTCTTCCTTCGCGGCAAATCCCTGCTGGATCAGCCAATCGGAAACCGCGTTAATCGTCTTTTGGTTCGATAGGTAAAGCGGCACGCGACTGCGATAGCTTGGGCCGAAGACAAATAAGAGGATTAGAAACGCAGCCAGGTACCAAGTCGGATCAACCCCGGCCTGACGAAAGAGGATGACGGCCGCAGAAAAGATGACATGAATAATCAGCCACCAGCGATCCGACCGGAGAACATAGGCAACCACCACACTTCCCGTAGCCTGGATCACGCCAATTAGCCAGACCGAGGGCATTGACCCGCCCGTGTTGGCAATGACAAACAAGACCGCAAGAACAATCAACCATCCGGCGATTTGGGCCGCAAGCGCCTTACCGATTACCCCAAGCGATTTCACTGCCGCTGGGTCTCCGCTTCAAGCGCAGCGAGCCCCTCGATCTCTGGCAGATCAGTCTGATCCTTAGTGCCGCGCTTTAGCTCATAGGCCCAGGCCAGAATCTTGGCGACGGCCTCAAAGAGCTGCTCTGGAACAGGATCGCCAATCTCGAGCCGCGCATACATCACCCGGGCTAGCGGCGGAACACGGGCAATCGGCACCGAGTGCTCCTTTGCCACGTCCTGAATACGCAGCGCTAAGGCGTCCAATCCCTTCGCCACGACAACAGGTGCAATCATTGTGGCCTGGTCATAACGCAGCGCGATGGAGTAGTGGTCCGGGTTGGCAACCACCACGTCTGCCCGCTCAATTGCCGACATCATGCGGCTCTGGGCAATCTGACGCTGCCGCTGACGAAGCTTGGCGCGAATCTCCGGAGAGCCCTCCATCTCCTTCATCTCTTGCTTGACCTCTTCACGGCTCATCCGCATCTGGCGCATAAAGTTATAGCGCTGAAAGACTGCGTCGCCGACCGCGATCAGGATCAAGGGCGCCATCAGAATCAATGCACCGTTAAAGACAAGCTGACTGGTGTTGACAATTGCGACATTGAAATCTTG
>JBDLRA010000144.1:0-5281 GCA_039800285.1 Pseudomonadota bacterium | reverse complement strand
ATTTTCTGAAGGAACTTTTGTCATGGCAAAAATTATTGGAATTGACCTGGGAACCACCAACTCCTGCGTAGCAGTGCTCGAGGGCGGATCGCCCAAAGTGATCGAGAACTCCGAGGGCGCGCGGACGACCCCCTCGATCATCGCCTACATGGAAGATGGCGAGATCCTGGTGGGTGCCCCTGCGAAGCGCCAGGCGGTCACAAACCCCAAGAACACCCTCTACGCGGTGAAGCGACTGATCGGTCGTAAGTTTGAAGAAGACGCTGTTCAAAAAGACATCAACCTGATGCCCTTTGAGATCTCAAAGGCGGATAACGGCGATGCCTGGGTGAAGGTGCGCGATAAAAAACTTGCACCACCGCAGGTGTCGGCAGAGGTGCTGCGTAAGATGAAAAAGACCGCCGAGGATTATCTCGGCGAGGAAGTCACAGAAGCCGTGATTACGGTGCCTGCTTACTTCAACGATGCACAGCGTCAGGCAACAAAAGATGCCGGTCGCATCGCAGGTCTCGATGTGAAGAGGATCATTAACGAGCCGACCGCTGCGGCCCTTGCCTTCGGTCTTGATAAAGCAGGCAAGCAGGATCGCAAGATTGCAGTCTATGACCTGGGCGGCGGTACGTTTGACGTCTCGATCATTGAGATTGCCGACGTTGATGGAGAAAAGCAGTTCGAAGTGCTCTCGACCAACGGGGATACCTTCCTGGGCGGTGAGGATTTCGATCAGCGGATCATTGACCACATCATTGAGGATTTCAAAAAGCAGAGCGGTGTGGATCTGTCGAAAGATCCGATTGCCCTGCAGCGGATTAAGGCGGCTGCCGAGCGCGCCAAGATTGAGCTTTCGTCGAGTCAGCAGACCGAACTGAACGAGCCCTACATCGCGATGGCCAACGGGGCGCCTGTGCACCTGACGTTTAAGATCACGCGCGCCAAGCTTGAGTCTCTGGTGGATGAGCTGATTGCACGCACGATTGAGCCTTGCAAGATTGCGCTCAAAGACGCTGGCGTGTCCGCGTCTGACATTGACGACGTGATTCTGGTCGGCGGTATGAGCCGGATGCCTAAAGTCCAGGATGCTGTGAAGAACTTCTTTGGCAAAGAGCCGCGCAAAGATGTGAACCCTGATGAAGCGGTTGCGGTGGGTGCGGCCATTCAGGGCTCAGTGTTGGCGGGCGATCGTAAAGATGTGCTGCTCTTGGATGTGACGCCCTTGTCTCTGGGCATTGAAACCCTGGGCGGTGTGATGACCAAGATGATCCAGAAGAACACGACGATTCCGACTAAGTTTTCTCAGGTGTTCTCGACCGCCGATGACAATCAGCCTGCGGTGACGATTAAGGTCTTCCAGGGGGAGCGTGAACTTGCTAACGCCAATAAGCTTTTGGGCGAGTTCAATCTTGAGGGCATTGCGCCTGCAGCCCGCGGTACGCCACAGATCGAGGTGACCTTTGATATTGACGCAAACGGCATCTTGCATGTCTCTGCAAAAGACAAGGCCACCGGCAAAGAGAACAAGATCACGATTAAGGCGAACTCTGGCCTGACCGACGACGAGATTCAGAAGATGGTGAAAGACGCCGAGGCGAACGCGGAAGAAGATAAGAAGCGTGTCGCGTTGGTGCAGGCCCGAAACGCAAGTGAGGCCATGATCCATTCGGTGAAGAAGTCGCTGGAAGAGCATGGCGATAAGGTCGAGGCTGATGAAAAAGCGAAGATCGAGGAGGCCATTAAAGAAGCAGAGGCTGCCTTGACGTCTGAAGATCAGGCGCAGATCGAAGCCAAGACCGAGGCCCTGATGAAGGCGTCTCAGAAGCTGGGTGAAAAGGTCTACGCGGATGCCCAGGCTGCCGCCGCAGGTGCGAATGCGGGTGGGGCTGCAGGTGCAAAAGCAGGCGGAAACGCGGATGATGTCGTCGATGCAGACTTTAAGGAAGTGAAGCGTGACTGATGTCCAAACGCGACTATTATGAGGTGCTTGGCGTTGCCAAAAACGCCTCAGACGACGATCTTAAGAAGGCCTATCGTAAGCTTGCGATGAAATATCACCCGGACCGAAATCCGGGTGATAAAGCGGCTGAAGATAAATTCAAGGAGGCCAAAGAGGCCTACGAGATGCTCTCTGACGCAGAAAAGCGTGCGGCCTATGACCGGTTTGGTCATGCGGGCGTTGATCCGAATGCCGGTGGATTCGGCGGCGGAAACGGGGCGCAGGGCTTTGGTGGCTTCGCGGACGCCTTCGGCGATATCTTTGGCGACATCTTTGGCGGCGCGGCTGGGGGTGCGCGTGGTGGTCGCAGTAATGTCTATCGTGGCGCGGATCTGCGCTACTCCATGGAGGTGACGCTCGAGGAAGCTGCCAATGGCATGACCACCGAGATCCGCGTCCCCACCTGGGAAAAATGTGGCACTTGTGATGGTTCCGGGGCAAAACCTGGAACCAAACCAGAGACCTGTAAGACCTGCGGCGGACAGGGTCAGGTTCGGATGCAGCAGGGCTTCTTCTCGATTCAGCAGACCTGCCCCAGTTGTCACGGTGTGGGTAAAACGATTAAAGATCCCTGTACCAGCTGCCATGGCGAAGGACGTATCCGTAAGCAGAAGACCCTCGAGGTCAAGATTCCCGCGGGGATCGATGACGGGATGCGGATTCGTTCTGCGGGCAATGGTGAGCCAGGGGTGAACGGTGGTCCCAGTGGCGATCTTTATGTTGAGATTAGTATCAAACCGCATCGCGTCTTTTCGCGTGACGGGGATGATCTGCACTGTGAGGTACCGATCAGTTTTGCGCGTGCGGCACTCGGTGGATCTGTCGATGTGCCGACACTTGGCGGCAAGGCGAGCTTCGAGGTGCCGGAAGGAACGCAAAGCGGGAAGACCTTCCGCCTGCGCGGTAAGGGAATTAAAAATGTTCGATCAGGGCTGCCGGGCGATCTGTACTGTCATGTATTGATTGAGACGCCGGTAAAGCTCAATGACAAGCAGCGTCGACTGCTTCAGGATTTCGAGGCCTCACTGGAAGAAGGCGGTGAGCGTCACAATCCTCAGAGCAAGAGCTGGATGGATAAGGTCAAAGACTTTTTCCATTAGAAGGCGCGGGTCAGCATATAGCTGGCCAGCACCAACAGCACATAGGCAAACGCACGCTTGAGGGATGCGACCTGCATCCGGTGCGCGGTTCGTGCGCCAAACGGGGCAGTGATCAGTGACGCTGCCGAGCAGGCAATGAGTGCTGGTAGATAAACGAAACCGATGGATCCTGTGGGTAGCCCCGGCGCGCTGAGTCCCGAGACCACGTAGCCAATGAGTCCACCAGCGGCAATCGGAAAGCCCAATGCTGCCGAGGTGCCAATCGCCTGATGCATGGCGACGTTGGACCAGACAAGAAAAGGCGTGGTGATAAATCCGCCGCCGGCACCGACTAAGCTCGATATAAATCCGATGCCGGACCCCACCAATCCGAGTCCGATCGCTTTCGGGACGTCGCGCGACGGTTTTGGTTTGCTTGCACGAAGCATTTGAAGCGCAGAAAACCCAACGAAAGCGGCGAAAAACGCGGCAAGCCATTCGCTTTTGAGCTGCCCTGCGAATTGAGCGCCAAGAAACGTGCCGAGAAAAGCACCGACTGCCATGGGTTTGGCAATCTCCCATCGGACTTTTCCTGCTTTGTTGTGGGCGCGCACACTCGATACTGAGGTAAAGAGAATCGTCGCAAGCGAGGTGGCAATCGCAATCTTTACGATCAACGCTTCTGGGAATCCGTTCAGCGTAAAGAGCAATGTCATGAAGGGGACCAACAACATGCCACCGCCGATTCCCAGCATCCCAGCCATAAATCCGGTCATTGAGCCGAGGACGACCAGTGCCAAGAGCATTGCAATCATGAGTTATCTCGCGCTTTTAAGCCGACGGCGGCCAGATCGAATTTAGAAAAGCCGCTCCTGCGGGGCGATCGCCTGATCGAGGGCTGCGCTGATCTCCGCAATCTTTGCTTTGACGTCGCTGCTGTTGACGGCGCTGTCGCCGCTGTTATTGGTGAGGCAATCTCGCGCCAGTGTCAGCGCAGCCATAACAGCGATTCGATCTGCTCCCTGTAACTTGCTCTGTGTTTTGACCTGACGCATTCGGGTGTCGACCAATCGGACGCATTCCATCAGGAGTTCTTTTTCTTCCGGTGGGCACGAGAGCTGATAGCTTCGATCCAGGATCTCTACTTCGACGCGTTCGGCTTTGGACTTGGTCATCGGGCGGGTCTCATCAATTGATGCGCCATTCTATCCGAGCGGTTGAGGGGTCGGTTACGGGATGGGTTAAGGGGTTGTCGGCTCAGGGCGGCCTGGGCGGCGCCTGAGCAGCAGCCAGATCCCAAGAACGACAATCAGGGTGCCGATGATCTGCAGCATAGAAATGGGATCTCCGAGGATGATCCAGGCGAAAAATAAGGTTGCCGCTGGTCCGATGGCACCGAGCTGCGCGACGGTAGAGGGGCCAATGCGGCGAATGGCAAGCATGACCATGACCAAAGGGGCGACGGTACACAGGGTTGCATTAATCAGTGAGAGTCCATAGACCTCGATCGATTGCTGGATCAGGCCACTGGGATTGATGACCAGTGCCTGGATCAGGCACATCATGGTGGCGGCGCCACTCGAATAGGCGGCAAGCCGAAGGCTACCGACGCGTTGGACGAGATTGCCAGCGAGTAGGAGATAGACGGAGTAACTCACTGCGCTACAAAAGGTGAGCGCCGTTCCGATGAGCAGTCCATCACCCCCAAGATGCATCTCGTGCCAGAAGACAAGAACCACACCAAGATAAGCGGTCATCATCGCTAGGACCTGACCTAAGGTCGCTTTTTGGTGCTTCAGCAGGACGGAGAGGAGTAAAACGATTGCAGGGTTGAGATAGACAATCGATCGGCTTAGCCCGACCGAGATGTATTGCAGACTGACGAAGTCGAGAAAGCTGGCGGCGTAGTATCCCGTGAACCCAAGGACGAGTACCTTTGACCAGTCTGACCGTGTGAGTCGATTCCGGTCGGTCTTATTTCGCTCGAAAATGGCGAGGAGTAGCACAAAGAACGGGACCGTCATGACCATTCGAAGGGCCAGCAGCGTGGTCGCGTCTGGGCCATAGGAATAGGCGATCTTGACAATCACAGGCTTCACGGCGAGCAGGACTGCGCCGAGAAACCCGAGAAAGACCCCGTTGCCGAGGAGCGACTTACTCTGCGTAGCGCTTGTCAAAAGCCCAGACCTCGGGGAATCCAATTAACTGATTG
>JBDLRA010000143.1:0-17137 GCA_039800285.1 Pseudomonadota bacterium | reverse complement strand
GTTTGCATAATGGAACGGTTCGCTAATCAGATAAGGGGGATGACAGTGTTTAAGAATATTCTTGTGCCTCATGACGGATCGGATCTATCCAAAGGCGGTTTAGAGAAAGCGGTTGCTCTGGCCAAGGCAGTCGGGGCCCGGATTACAGGTTTTCATGTGGCCTTAGATGTCGACTCCACGGTTCGCGCCTATCTCCCAGAGGCAGCCTATATCTCGGGGGATTACAAAGAGCAGGCAGAGACGGCAGCAAAGAAACATTGCGCCCAGATCCAGCAAGTCTGCGATAAGGCAGGTGTTCCTTGTAAGACACACTTTGTGATTAGTGAGTTTGTGGCTGATGAGATCGTAAAGGCTGCGAAAGACCACCACTGTGATCTGATCGCGATCGCCTCACATGGTCGGCGTGGCCTGGCCCGGGTGATGCTGGGCAGTGAGACCCAGAAGGTTTTATCGCAGGCAGAAATTCCTGTGCTGGTGATGCGCTAAACATCTAGTGAAAGTCACGGGATTCCGTGGCAATCGATCCGATCAGATCGTCTAGTAGATCTGATCGGTCTTCTACCCGTTGGGCTAGCAGGTGCTGCACTTGTCCTGATTCTCGCGGATCAATCGTTCGGTCGCGTTGCCAGACGCCATAGACCAGCATCAGTCTGGAGTAGAGGACTGCCTTATTAAATCGCTCCAGAATGTCAGGCCAGATGATGATATTCACCATGCCGGTGTCGTCTTCTAAAGAGACAAATAACGTGCCGTTGGCTGTGCCAGGTCGCTGTCGATGCGTCACCAGGCCTGCTGCACGGGCGAGCTGACCATGACGATAGTGGCGAAGCGTAGCTGCTGGAATCACGCGAAGTGGATCAAGTGCTGGGCGTAGCACCGCTAGCGGGTGTCGGCCAAGCGTGAGTCCGAGGCTTGCGTAGTCCGAGACCAGATCTTCGGCTTCGGTGGGGCTGGGCAGTATTAACGCAGGCTCATTAATGTGGCTATCGCGCAATAACCCTGGCGGACGCTGCTGGCCGCTACTCGCCCAGACGGCCTGGTGACGATGCCCCGCTAACGATCGAAGTGCACCAGAAGCAGCGAGTGCTGTGAGTGCGCTGCGATCGAGCATACTTCGATGAGCAAGATCTTCAACAGAGGCGAAAAGGCCACCTTCTTCGCGAGCCGTACAGATAGACGCGATCGCCTGGGTGGATAAGCCAGTGATCCGATTAAGTCCAAGGCGAACGGCACGACGATGTGCATAGCCGTCATCAAGGGCGTGATCGCTCGTGACGGCTGGGTCCATGGTGAGACAAGTTTCGGCAAGACTTTCCTGAATATCGACCGGCAGCACGGTCACACCATTTTGGCGCGCCTCTTGAACGAGCTGAGAGGGAGAGTAAAACCCCAAGGGCTGGGCATTCAGGAGCGCTGCAAGAAAAGCATCAGGATGGTGGCACTTGATCCAGCAACTGACATAGACCAATAGTGCAAAGCTTGCGGCATGAGACTCTGGAAATCCGTATTCCCCAAAGCCCTCGATCTGACGAAAGACACGATCCGCAAATTCCCGTGGATAGCCACGGGCGAGCATGCCATCGACAACACGATCATGGAAATGCTCAAGGCCTCCCTTGCGACGCCATGCCGCCATGGCACGGCGTAGCTGATCGGCTTCGCCCGGGCTAAAGCCTGCCGCCAGAATCGCAATCTGCATGACCTGCTCTTGAAAGATGGGGACGCCAAGCGTGCGCGAAAGCGCCGCTTGTACGGCTGGTCCTGGATAGTCAATCGGCTCAAGACCTTGTCGACGTCGCAGATACGGATGCACCATGCCGCCTTGGATAGGCCCTGGCCGAACAATGGCGACTTCAATGACCAGATCGTAAAAGCATCGTGGCTTTAGTCTGGGCAGCATCGACATCTGGGCGCGAGACTCAATCTGAAACACACCAACAGTCTTGGCAGCACAGATCATGTCGTAGGTCTGCGGGTCTTCTGCGGGCACATTCTGCATCTGAAACGGTCGGCCCAGTTTCTGGCTGATCATTGCTAAGGCACGCCGGATCGCTGACAACATGCCAAGCGCCAGAATGTCGACCTTCAATAGACCCAGCGCTTCGATATCGTCCTTATCCCATTGGATCACGCTACGTTCTGGCATCGAGGCGTTCTCAACGGGCACAAGATCAGAAAGCCGATGTCGGGCAATGACAAAGCCCCCGACATGCTGGGATAAATGCCGAGGGAATCCCATCAACTGATTCGCCAGATCCGACCATCGTTCGCAGTGACTCTGGTCGGGTACTTTGATCTCATGGGCGATGGCCGATAGAGCGGGTGTCTGCATGGCCTCCAGAATCTGCTCATAGAGCCGCTCTGGGTCAATTCGGCGGCCGTTCCACCACTGATGGTGTTTGGCTACATGATCAATGAGGGTGGCATGCAGGCCCATGGCCTTGCCGGTATCTCGTAGCGCAGAGCGGGGTCGATAGGTGGTAACGGATGCCGCTAAGGCCGCACGGTCACGGCCATATTTTTGATAGATGTACTGAATGACCTCTTCACGACGTTGGTGTTCAAAGTCGACGTCAATATCGGGAGGTTCGTTGCGCTCTTTGGAGATGAACCGCTCAAAGAGCATGGTCATGCGATCGGGGTCGACCTCGGTGATGCCTAGGCAATAACAGACCGCTGAATTGGCGGCAGATCCACGTCCCTGGCAGAGAATACCTTTGGATCGGGCGTAGGCCACGATGTCATAGACCGTGAGAAAGTAAGGCTCGTAGCGAAGCTGATGAATCAGATCGAGCTCGTGTTCGATCTGCTGACGGACCTTTGACGATATGCCTTCTGGAAATCGCTGACGCGCACCAGACTCTGTCAGGTGTCGCAGCCACTGCGTGGGCGTAAGCCCCGGTGGGACAATCTCATCAGGGTATTCGTAGCGCAGCTCATCAAGACTGAAAACGCATTGCTCTGCGATCTCGATGGTTGTCGCGAGCATATCGGGCGGATAGAGTCGCGCCAGCCGTAGCCGAGTGCGCAGATGCTGTTCGGCATTTGGGCTAAATTTTCTGCCGCACTCAGATAGGGCAAGCCCGTGACGAATTGCGGTCAGTGTGTCGGCCAGTGGCTTTCGGGATCGGCGGTGCATGACTACATCGCCAATCGCAACCGTAGGCAGTCGAAGCAGGGCGCCTACGGTCTGTAGGTGATCCCGCCAGGCTGCGTCGTTTCCTTTAAGTAAAAGACTGCAGCCCAGATAAATGCGATCTGCAAATGTGTTCTTAAGCCACCGTCCAATCTGGTGCTGCTGGCTTGTGGGCTGGTCTGACTCTGGCGCCCAGATCACGAGGCAGTCGGATAAGCCTGACTCGAGATCGTTTGGCGTTAAACGGTACTGACCTTTGATCTCTCGTCGACGGGTCTGGGTGATGAGATATCCCAGCTGGGCATAGCCTTTTCGGTTTTTGGCCAGCACGATGATGCGGCCAAGAAGCTCGCTACAGAAAAACTGGGCGCCGATAATGAGATGTAGGCCCAGTGACTTGGCCATGACATGGGCCTGGACAACGCCGGCAACAGAGGCTTCATCGGTGATGGCCAACGCCTGATAGCCAAGGTCATGGGCTCGTTCAACGATCTCTATAGGATGGGATGCCCCATGCAGAAAAGAATAGTTTGATCGGCAACAGAGTTCTGCATAGTCCATGACTTAAGCAAAGACTCCGTGCAGAAACCAGCGATGGTCGGGCGTACGAAAAATCCAGAGCAGTTCTTCTTGTGCTGAGCTGGCAATAAAGTAGTCGCGTTGCGCGGCCTGCTCGGCATGTGATTCCCACCAGCCTGCCTCAATCCGTTCGGGGCCTGCAAGCAGTCGCAATGGGCCTCCATAGCTCGGCTGATGACCATGCATGGATAGCGGCTGGGGATCTGGCAAGAGCCAGCTTGGCCGATGGCTATGACCCAGTGCACTGATGATGGCTGGCGTTGCGGCCTGGGTTTTGAGTGGGGGCTCTGTAGCAAAGACGATTGATTTTTCTGGGCGATGCTCATCGATTAAGACAACTGACTGCACCTGCTGTGGACCGAGTCGTGCGCGAAGTCGTTCGATTAAGGCATCGAGTTCCTGTTGGTGCTGCTGTTGTGTGCCAAAAAAATCCTGGCTTAGCTGCGGCATGGCAGAGATATCGTTTGCGTGAATCGCGATCTCATAGACTGGCCGCTTTAACGTGAATCGCGCCAGTCGTTCAGAGAGTAGCCGTGTCAGGCGAGTGAGCTCGCGCGTGAGTCCCGCAAACTGCAAGGGCACCAGACTGTCTGGTGGACTGTCATGAATGAGATGAAGATCAAGCCGAAGAATGCCGGACTGTCGGGCAGCAAGCCATGCCACAAGCTGATGAAATAGGCGCAGTGCCCCTTGTTCAATCAGCACGGTGTTCTCGGCACGGGCAGGGAGTTCCAGACGTGCCTGAAAATTCTCAGGGATAGTCATCCACTGTCGTGGATCTGGGCTGCGGCCAAAGGCCTGATCTAGCGCAAGAAGCAGTCCTTTACCGAAGCGTCGTGTTGCACCCTGGCGAGGAAGGGCTTCAAGCTGCTGGATCTTTCGCAGACCCATGCGCTGCATGAGCGTGAGATGCGGTCTTGCTTCGGCAACGATATCAATGGGAAGTGTGGGTAGATCGCCTTCAAAAAATGCTGGAGGCGTTGGCTGATGACTGGCATAAAAAGCCTGCCACTGTGCGGCCTTTGGCGTAGGTCCCCAGGCCATGGTGACGGTGTCTGGGGGAATCCAGCCGAGTGTCTGCCAGCCATGGGCAAGCTGGTTGATGAGCGATGTTGCACCTCCCCAGAGCCTTAGGCTTGCCTGTACTTCCAGCAGCAAGACCAGCTCAGTTTTATCTTGGGTGACGCATGGCGTGAACTGAAGAGCCCATTGGGCAAGACGGTTCAGCGCATGATCAGCAGATTCAGTTGGGCTGTGTCGAACCGTGGCGGGAAGTGGCTGGCAGTACGGGGCGCAGTAACGGCGAGGAAGGGCGCAGGCGATCCACAGCATGCGAAGAAACCTGGGAAGGGCTGGCGATGATGGCCTGGTGATCATCAACAGGACGCAGACCGCTGCCAGGAATCGGCACAGCGATATCGATGGGTGCCGACATCACCGGACCACGTCGTTTGATGATCTGTACGGCTAGATCTGGATAGCGTCTGGGAAGCAGCAATAAACGCAACGGAGCAGGAGAAGCCTGCTCTTGGGCAGCGAACGGTCGAAAGACAAAGACAAGACCCTGCGCATTGGTTGCGGCAAGCTGCAGTCTACGAATGAGTTCTGGTTTTACGCCGGCATCGAGCCAGGTGATAAATGCCCCGAATTGGTTGCTTTTAATCGACTGTTCAACAGCCCAGAGTTTGTCGATGGGTTTATCGGTCTGAACGATTAAGAGCTTATTGACGTCAATCCCCATTGCAGCAAGCGCAGGGCCGTAGGGCAGATGAGGCGGTGCCAACAGTACAACGCGTTTACCTGCCTGCGTCAACTGGCGCAGTGTTGGCGCGATGAATCGAAATTCGCCGATGCCCATGGTTTTGACCAAGAGCTCAATCAGCGTACTGGTGGGCCAGCCTTGATTAGGTAGTTCACGATCTAATGCGCGAAAGCTGGTACTGATACTGGGCAGTGGGCTTGCCTGAAGCGCCTGTCCTTTCCAGACCGCAGGATGTGGCAGTGGATTCATGACAGAACCTTGGGGTTGCGAATCACCCCCACACCGAGACCTTCAACAGAAAAGTCGTGGTCTTTGCTATCAACAACGATGGGTTTGAAGTCTGGGTTTTCAGCAATCAGATGAATTTCATTACCGGCTCGTTGAAACCGTTTGACGGTGACATCGTCTTGAAGACGTGCCACAACAATCTGTCCGTTACGCGCTTCAGAAGCACCGCCTGGGAGCTTTTTGACGGCGAGCAGATCGCCGTCTAGGATGCCGGCATCGCGCATGCTCATGCCGCGGACTTTTAGGAAGTAATCCGGCTGCTGGGGAAACAATGCAGGGTCGATGCTAAAGCGGGCTTCGACATGTTCCTGAGCCAGGATGGGCTGACCTGCGGCCACCCGCCCGACCAAGGGGATGCCCATCATTTCGGCAACCTGTTCGCCCACCAAGCGGATCCCGCGGGAGGCGCCAGAGGTTAGGGTAATGACCCCTTTGCGGGCTAAGGCCTTGAGGTGTTCTTCTGCGGCGTTGGGGGATTTGAAGCCCAGGGCCTGGCAGATGTCCATGCGCGTAGGGGGAAAGCCGGTATCCTCGATGTGGCGACGGATCAGGCTTAGAATCTCTTGTTGACGCGTGGTCAGTTCTTTCATGGGGGCACCTCTGAATTACTGAATAAACGTACAGTACTCCTTTCAAAAAGAAACTGCAAGCCCTTCTCGGGGGTTTTTCGCCTAATGACCCAGCACGATTTACCTGCCTCTTCCGCGGGCCCTGCGGCTAGCACCGAAGCCCATCCCTCAAATCCTTTCCTGTCTGCATTGCCCATCTCCGCCTTTGCCATGACCATGGGCTTATCGGGACTGACACTGGTCTGGGGGCGCGTGGCCAATCTTGGATGGCTCCCTGGGATTGCAGAACGGGTTGCACTCGGGTTAGCGATTTTTCTAGCGCTGGTCTTCACAACACTCATGGTGCTTTATGGGAAGAAGTGGGCCCGCAATCATCAGCAGGTCTATCAAGAGTGGCAGCACCCGGTGAAGTCATCGTTTTTCGCTGCTGTTGCTGTTTCGTTTGCGCTCATGGGAGCAGTCGCGTTGGGTGCATTCGCACCACTGGCCCTGCCGTTGTGGGTGATCGGAGCAGTGCTGCAGGTGATCGCCATGACCATGGTCTTAAATGCCTGGGTCCATCGCGAGAGTCTTCAGCAGGCACACGCTACGCCTGCCTGGTTTATTCCAGCGGTGGGCAATGTGGTGATTCCTTTGGCGGGAGTGCGGCTGGGATTTCTGGAAGTCTCCTGGTGGTTTTTTGCAGTGGGGCTGCTCTTTTGGGTGGTCTTGCTGACGGTGGTCTTGTTTCGTTTGTTGTTTGTTCAGCCGCCATTACCAGAGCGTCTTGTGCCAACGTTATGCATTCTGTTGGCACCTCCCGCCGTTGGTTTCTTATCCTGGCTACAGCTCACCGGGCAGCATCCTGGCAGTGATGAACTCGATGCCTTCGGGCATATCTTGTTTGGCCTTGCCTTATTTTTCGCGCTCTTTCTTGCGAGCCAGATTCATCGCTTTATTCGGCTGCCGTTTTTTCTGTCCTGGTGGGCCTTCTCATTTCCGACAGCGGCCTTTGCAACCGCAACGCTGGTCTATGCCCAGTTTGTGCCGACGGTCTGGGCAGTTGGCTTATCGGTGGTGATGGTGGCTTTTGTAAGCCTATTGATTAGCTGGCTATTTATTCGGACCGTCGTGGCAGTTGTTCGCAATGAGCCGCAGCTAACTGACTAGGACTAGGCTGATCTCGATCGCGTTGATAGCGCCTCTCGAGTTAGCCTGCTGCAGTGATTGAGCCCATGGCAAGCCGCAGCCCAAAGCCAATGAATAAAACGCCGACGGCCGCTTTACTAAGGCCTGCTAAGACTGGTAGGCGGCTGAATGTCTGGGCCAGTTGTACCCCACCGAAGATCAGAATCGAGAGATAAATAGCGCTACTGATCTGCACGATCGTGCCAAGAATCAGAAACGACAGTGCTGGATAGGGATACCCCGGCTCAACGAACTGAATAAAAAACGAAATAAAAAACATGATCGCCTTCGGATTCAGAAGGCTGATGATCAGTGCGGTACGAAAGGGGCGTCGAAGGTCTTTTAACGTTGTTGAACTGCTGCTTGCATTGGTCGTCTTCGCATCCGACGCGGTCTCGGTGTCACCGGTCGTCGTCTCTCTTTTGAACCAATCGATCAGCCCTGATCGAATCAGTCCAATCCCTAGCCAGGCCAGATAACCAGCGCCAGCAAACTGCAGCAGCATAAAAACAGTTGGTGCTGCATAGAGCAGCGATGCGGCGCCTGTTGCCGCAAGCAGCATCAGAATCGCATCGCCTGCAAAAATCCCGCAGGCGCCCAGATAACCAGGGCCAATGCCACGCTGTGAGGCCACCGTGATGACATACAGCGAGTTCGGTCCCGGTAGCAGCACAACAAAGATCGTGCCGAGAATAAAGGTGTTGATGTCGGTGATGCCGTAGACCATGGTGTTCTTGGGATTCGCGTTTACAGAAACTCGGGTGGGCGTTTTTTGACCCAGCTGATAAATGCCGCTATTTCCGTGTTCGTTTTTAAAGCCTCCCAGGTGTGAAACTGGCGCGCGAGTTCCTTTTCAGAAAACACCTGATGAATTTTTTGATGACAGATCTTATGCACAAGAAACTTTTCTTTACCGCCTTTGGATCGCGGGACGAGATGGTGTTCATCGACGGTGGGGCCATTGATCATGGGGCGATCACACAAAGGGCAGGGAAGGGGTTCCTCTGCCCCCGGCAGCGGGGGGCCGACCTGTTGGCCAAGAATCCTTGCTGCCTTGGTGTTGGATCGCATGGATCGTTTGATGACCATGCTGGATGCTCGACTTACATGCCGCTGTAGTTCGGCCCACCACCACCTTCGGGGGTGACCCAGACGATGTTCTGGGTCGGGTCTTTGATATCACAGGTCTTACAGTGCACACAGTTCTGCGCATTGATCTGTAATCTTGCGCCATCTCCTGGGGTGTTCGTAGGGTTGCCTGCGCTGTCCAGATACTCATAGACGCCTGCGGGGCAGTATCGGCTTTCGGGCCCTGCAAATCGGGTTAGGTTGACTGCAACAGGAACGGCCCCGTCTTTTAAAGTTAGGTGAGCAGGCTGGTTTTCTTCGTGCGACGTTCCAGAGAGAAAAACGGATGACAGGCGATCAAAGGTGAGTTTGCCGTCTGGTTTCGGATATTCAATCGGAGGGTAGTCCGATGCTGGTTTGAGATAGGCGTGATCTGGCTTACTGCTGTGCAAGGTCCAAGGTGCACGACCGCCAAAGACTTTCTGGTCGATGCCGACAAGCAGCGTTCCCATCCACAGGCCTTTGCCCATGGCCGGTTTGAAATTACGCGAGCGATAGAGTTCATCTTTCATCCAAGATTTCTCGAATCGCTCGGTGTAGCCGGTCAGTTCTGCAGCCGGCTCTGTCTTGCCCAGCTCCTCCGCAATGGCCTCTGCGCAGAGCATGCCGCTCTTGATGGCAGTGTGGCTTCCTTTAATGCGGGAGGCGTTGAGCAGCCCGGCATCACAGCCGAGCAGGGCACCGCCTGGGAAGGTGAGCTTGGGCAGACAGTTCAGGCCGCCTGCGGTGATCGCCCGGGCGCCGTAACCAATCCGTTTGCCGCCTTCCAGGTAGTGGCGAATATTGGGATGTGTTTTGTAACGCTGGAACTCTTCAAATGGCGAGAGCCAGGGGTTCTGATAATTCAATCCCACGACGTAGCCAATCGCGACTTGGTTGTTGGCCATGTGATACATGAATGAGCCGCCATAAGTGTGGCTATCCAGTGGCCAGCCGGCTGTGTGAATCACAAGGCCAGGTTTGTGTTTTTCCGGAGCGATCTGCCAGAGTTCTTTGACCCCGATGCCGTAGGCCTGAGGATCTTTGCCGGCATCGAGCTTGAATTTCTCAATCAGCGTCTTCCCAAGATGGCCGCGCGCGCCTTCGGCAAACAGGGTGTAACGTCCCAATAAGGCCATCCCGCGCTGATACTGGTCCGTTGGCTGACCGTCTTTACCGATACCCATATCGCCGGTGGCAACGCCAGTCACACGGCCTGCCTCGTCATAGAGGACCTCGGCGGCAGCAAACCCGGGGAATATCTCGACGCCCAGGTTTTCAGCCTGCTGGGCCATCCATTTCACAACATCGGAAAGGCTAATGACGTAGTTGCCGTGATTTTTAAAGCAGTTCGGCAGCATCCACTGGGGGAACTGGGTTGCGCCGGTTTCCGACAGCAGCATGAAGCGATCTTCCGAGACCGGCGTGTCCAAGGGGGCACCGTCGGCCTTCCAGTTAGGGAGCAGTTCGTTTAAGGCGATAGGGTCCATGACCGCGCCGGACAGAATGTGGGCGCCAGGCTCAGAGCCCTTTTCCAGAATGCAGACGCTGATGTCTTGGCCCTTGGCCTGCGCAAGCTGTTTTAGCCGAATCCCGGCTGCCAGCCCCGCTGGCCCTGCACCGACCACGACAACGTCATATTCCATTGATTCGCGAACCTGTTCCACCGCGTGTCCTCCCCAAAAAGCGAATGCTGATAACGGTACACTATCAGGGTTTTTACCCCTCTTTCGGAGCTGTTCATGAACAAGGTGTATCCCAGCGCTAGCGCGGCCCTACACGATGTGCTCCGCGACGGTCAGACTCTGGCAGTTGGCGGATTTGGCCTGTGCGGAATCCCTGAAGCCCTTATTTTGGCAGTCCGTGACAGCGGGGTAAAGAATCTGACCTGCATTAGCAATAACGCTGGCGTGGACGGCAAAGGGCTGGGTCTTTTGCTGGAGACGCGTCAGGTGAAAAAAATGATCTCGTCGTATGTCGGCGAGAACAAAGAATTTGAGCGCCAGTTTCTCTCTGGCGAGCTTCAGCTTGAGTTCACCCCTCAGGGCACGCTCGCAGAAAAGCTGCGTGCCGGCGGCGCAGGGATTCCGGCGTTTTACACCCGAACAGGGGTGGGCACCTTGGTGGCCGACGGCAAAGAGGTCCGTGAGTTCCACGGCAAGAAATACATTCTGGAAGAGTCTCTGACGGCGGATGTGGCCTTGGTGAAGGCCTATAAGGCGGACCGCTCGGGCAACCTGGTCTATAACCTGACGGCACGTAACTTCAATCCCAATGTGGCGATGGCCAGCCGGATGACGATTGTGGAAGTGGAAGAGATCGTTGAGAACGGTGAACTCGATCCCGATCAGATTCACACCCCGGGCGTCTTCGTAAAGCGCATTGTGCTTAACAAAACGCCTGCGAAATATATTGAGAACAGGACGACACGATAATGGCCTGGACCCGTGAAGAGATGGCTGCGCGCGCGGCCAAAGAACTGCGTGATGGTTTCTACGTCAACCTTGGCATTGGTCTGCCGACGCTTGTTGCGAACTTTGTTCCCGATGACATGGAGGTCTGGCTTCAGTCAGAAAACGGCCTTCTGGGCATTGGTCCTTTTCCAACGGAAGATCAGGTCAACCCCGATCTGATCAATGCCGGTAAGCAGACGGTGACCACGTTAAAGGGCTCTTCGATTTTTTCGAGTGCTGACTCGTTTGCCATGATCCGCGGGGGTCACATCAACCTGGCGATTCTTGGCGCGATGCAGGTCTCGGAAAAAGGCGATCTCGCGAACTGGATGATTCCAGGCAAGATGGTCAAGGGCATGGGCGGTGCAATGGATCTCGTCGCCGGCGTTGACCGTGTTGTCGTGCTGATGGAGCACACTGCCAAGAAGAAAGATGGCACCGAAGATCTGAAGATCCTTCCGGCCTGCACTCTGCCCCTCACAGGGGTTGGGGTGGTCAACGAGATCATCACGGATCTCTGTGTACTGACGGTGACCATCAAAGGCTTGGAGCTGCGTGAGCTCGCCCCGGGTGTCACGGTTGAGGAAGTCCGTGCCAAGACCGGCTGCCCGATCATTGAGTAATCCGCTGCGAAGAAGAATCAGACTGATATGACGAAATATGTATTTGTAACGGGGGGTGTGGTCTCCTCGCTCGGCAAGGGGATTGCAGCGGCATCATTGGGCGCGCTTCTTGAGTCTCGTGGTGTGAAGGTCACGATGATCAAGATGGATCCGTATCTGAACGTGGATCCAGGCACCATGAGCCCCTTCCAGCATGGCGAGGTCTTTGTCACCGAAGATGGTGCCGAGACCGACCTCGACCTTGGGCATTACGAGCGGTTTATCGATGCCCGCATGCACAAGCACAATAATTTCACGACGGGTCAGATCTATGACACCGTGCTTCGCAAGGAGCGCCGCGGGGAGTATCTTGGCAAGACGGTTCAGGTGATTCCGCATATCACCAATGAGATTCAAGAGTTCATCGCCAAGGGTGCCCGAGTTGGACAGCCCGATGAGGCCGAGGTGGCGATCGTTGAAGTGGGCGGCACAGTCGGTGATATCGAGTCACTGCCATTTCTTGAGGCAATTCGTCAGTTAAGTCTTCGCGTAGGTCGCGGCAATACCTGCTTTGTGCACCTAACGCTGGTGCCCTTTATTGCATCAGCGGGCGAGTTAAAGACCAAGCCCACGCAGCACTCGGTACAAAAACTCCGCGAGATCGGAATTCAGCCCACCGCGCTGCTCTGTCGTGCGGATCGACCGATTCCGGAAGAAGAGAAAGACAAGATCTCTCTCTTCTCAAATGTGCCCCGCGAGGCGGTCATCTCGGTATGGGATGCACAGACGATCTACCAGATTCCGCGGATGCTCTCAGAGCAGGGCGTTGATGCGCTGATCTGTGACGTGCTTGGTCTTCATACGCGACCGTCGAACTTAGCGATCTGGGATGATCTTGTCGATCGACTCAATCACCCCAAGGCTACCGTTCGGATTGCGATGGTGGGCAAGTACGTGGATCTTACCGAGTCTTATAAGTCACTGACTGAGGCGTTGATTCATGCGGGTATGCACACGCGCTCAAAGGTAGCGATTGAGTACATCGACTCTGAAGCCATTGAGACCTCTGGTGTGGCGTCCTTGAAGGGTTTTGATGCCATCTTGGTGCCAGGCGGCTTTGGGCAGCGCGGCGTTGAAGGAAAGATTGCCGCGATTCAATATGCCCGTGAGCAGAAGATTCCTTACCTTGGCATCTGCCTTGGCATGCAGCTCGCCGTGATTGAATACGCCCGTCACAAGGCTGGACTTACCAAGGCAAATTCCACTGAGTTTGATCCCGCAACGCCAGAACCCATGATCGCCTTGATCACGGAATGGAAATCAGCAGACGGCAAGATTGAGCAGCGCGATGCGACTTCCGATCTTGGCGGCACGATGCGACTGGGGTCGCAGAAATGCGCGATCCGCCCTGGAACGCTGGCCCAGTCGATTTATGGGGATACAGTGAACGAACGTCATCGCCATCGTTACGAGGTCAATAACGTGCTGCGCCCAAAAGTGGAAGCCGCAGGACTGGTCGTAGCGGCTGAGACCCCGCACGAACAACTCGTGGAGATTGTGGAACTCCCCAAGGCTGATCATCCTTGGTTTGTCGGTGTGCAGTTTCACCCGGAGTTCACCTCAACACCACGCAAGGGGCACCCGCTCTTTAAGAGCTACATCGAGGCCGCGTTGGCCGTCGCCGCATCACGGTCAGGACAGTCATGAAACTTGCCCACTTTGAGATCGGACTAAACCGCCCCTTCTTTTTGATCTCTGGCCCCTGCGTGGTCGAATCAGAGCAGCTTCAGATGGATACCGCAGGCACGTTGAAAGAAATCTGCGACAGCCTGGGGATTCCCTTCATTTTTAAGTCGAGCTACGACAAGGCCAATCGTTCATCGGGAAGCTCGTTTCGTGGTCTCGGCATGGATCAGGGCTTAGAGATTCTGGCCAAGGTTCGTAAGACCTTAAATGTGCCGATCCTGACGGATGTCCATAACGAATCCGAGATCGCTGCCGTTGCGGCGGTCGTCGATGTGCTGCAGACACCTGCGTTTCTGTGTCGTCAGACGGATTTCATTCGTGCTGTCGCGCAATCGGGTAAGCCCGTGAATATCAAGAAGGGGCAGTTCCTGGCGCCGGGTGATATGAAAAACGTGATCCAGAAGGCGCGAGATGCAGCCATTGAAGTTGGCCTTGATCCGGATCGGTTCATGGCCTGTGAGCGCGGCACCAGTTTTGGTTACAACAACCTGGTCAGTGATATGCGAAGCCTGGCCATCATGCGCGAGACGAACTGCCCTGTGGTCTTTGACGCCACGCACTCTGTTCAGCTCCCCGGTGGGCAGGGCACAAGTTCCGGTGGTCAGCGCGAATTCGTTCCGGTCTTGGCGCGTGCTGCCGTTGCGGTTGGCGTCTCTGGACTCTTTATGGAGACCCATCCGAATCCGGCGAAGGCGCTATCCGACGGTCCCAATGCCGTCCCGCTGCATCGGATGAAAGATCTGCTGACGCAGCTGGTGGCGCTGGATAAGACCGTCAAGGGTCAGCCGTTTCTTGAAAATGACTTTAATTAATTCTCTGAAGGAAAGTTGGAATGACTGCAATCGTTGATCTCATTGGCCGCGAAATTATTGATAGCCGTGGCAATCCCACCGTCGAGTGTGATGTGCTTTTAGAATCCGGCGTCATGGGGCGCGCTGCAGTTCCCTCTGGGGCATCGACGGGCTCGCGTGAGGCCATTGAGCTGCGTGATGGCGATAAGGGGCGATACCTGGGCAAAGGCGTGATGAAGGCGGTGGAGCATATCAACACCGAGATCTCCGAAGCGCTGATGGGCTTAGATGCCAGCGAGCAGTCTTTTATCGATCGCACGCTGATTGATCTGGATGGGACCGAGAACAAGTCACGTCTGGGTGCGAACGCCATGCTTGCTGTGTCGATGGCGGTGGCCAAGGCGGCGGCCGAGCAGGCTGGTCTGCCCCTTTATCGTTACTTTGGCGGCTCCGGCCCGATGCGTCTGCCGGTCCCCATGATGAACGTGATCAATGGTGGCGCGCATGCGAATAACAATCTTGATATTCAAGAGTTCATGATCATTCCTGTGGGCGCACCGACTTTCCGTGAGGCGATTCGCTACGGTGCCGAGGTCTTCCATAGTCTGAAGAAAATTATTCATGACCAGGGTATGTCGATTGCGGTCGGTGATGAAGGTGGCTTTGCGCCCAACGTGGCCAACCACGAGGCGGCCATTCAGATGGTGCTTAAAGCCATTGAGCAGGCAGGCTACGAGCCGGGTCGCCAGATCGCGCTCGGATTGGACTGCGCAAGTTCGGAGTTTTATAAGAATGGTCGCTATGAGCTAGCCGGCGAGAAACTCAGTCTGTCCTCACAAGAATTTACGCATCTCTTGGCCGGTTGGGTTGATAAGTACCCCATCATCTCGATTGAAGATGGCTGCGCCGAGAATGACTGGGAAGGTTGGGCGTATATGACCGAGGTTCTGGGCAAGAAGGTGCAGCTGGTAGGGGACGATCTGTTTGTCACCAACACCAAGATCCTTCGTGAAGGCATTCAGAAGAAGATTGCCAATTCCATACTGATCAAGATTAACCAGATTGGAACCCTGACTGAGACCTTTGCGGCCATTGAAATGGCCAAGCGCAGCAACTACACCGCTGTTGTCTCCCACCGTTCGGGTGAGACAGAGGACACAACGATTGCAGATCTCTCTGTTGCCACGAATGCGCTTCAGATCAAAACAGGGTCCATGTCACGAACAGACCGCACAGCGAAGTACAACCAGCTCTTGCGCATTGAGGAAGACCTCGGTGATTCTGCTGCCTATCCGGGTCTAGACGCTTTCTACAACATTCGATAACTGATTGCATCTATGAGCAGGCCGCAAGGGGCGCTGTCACGACTCAGAAAGCCTAGGTTCACCACGATCCTCCTCGTGGCCCTGCTTCTGCTGCAGTTCCCTTTGTGGTTTGGTCAGGGTGGCTGGATCCGTGTCTGGCGCTTAGAGCAACAGATGGATGCCAAGATTGTTGAGAACCAGGCCAAGCAGCAGCGCGTTCGAGAGCTTGAGGCTGAGGTCCGTGGCTTTAAGAACTCACCGCGCGCCGCCGAAGAGCGAGCCCGCTACGAGCTTGGACTGATTCAACCGGGCGAGCGTTTTGTTCAGTGGGGAACCCCACAGGCGCAGGAGCCTACCGGGGCCACACCTGCGACGAAGGCACCGACAAAGTCAGGATCTAGCCCTAGTGCACCGTCGACGAAGCCGACTGGCTCGGCGGCAAATCGGCCTTAAACAGCTCAGCGCAGTCCACCGCATCAAATTGGTAGGCGGTGTTGCAGAAATCGCAGTCCACCTCCACATGCCCCTGTTCGGCAAGGATGGCGTCCACTTCTTCGCGACCCAAGGTGAGCAGCATCTTGCCCACGCGTGTTCGAGAACATGGGCAGCTGAACTGAACGGGTTTGGTCTCGAGGAGCCGTGGTTTTTCTTGCCAGAAGAGCTGATGGAGAAGCGTTTCAGCGTCTTTGTTCACGAGTTCTTCTTGGGTCACCGTATCCGCTAATGCAAGCAGCCGCTCCCATTCCTCATCGGTGTTTTCTTTCGATGGCATACGCTGAACAAGCAGCCCCGCTGCGCGGTCACCATCACAGGCAAGCCACAGCCGCGTCGGCAGCTGCTCGGATCGATTCATGTACGCCTCTAACGCCTGGGCAACGCCCGCTTCATGCAGCGGCACAATGCCCTGGTAGGGCGCCTGTGAAGCAACCTTGGGATCTAGCACCACACTGAAGCGTCCCATATTGCTCTGGTTCACTAGCTGCGACCAGTCCGCACCTGTAGGAACTGACAAGGTCTCTGACATTTTCACCGTGCTTCGAAAACCAAGCTGGCTGTTGCACTCGGCGACGGCAAGCCGTATAGGACCATCACCATGAATCTGCAGAATCACAGAGCCCTTGTACTTCAGGCTTGCGCTTAACAGAATGCTGGCCACCGTCATCTCGCCAAGAAGTGAGATGACCTCGGGTGCCTCATCGTGTCGAGCACTGACATCGAGCCAGGATTTTTCAATCTGGACCAAATGGGCGCGTGCCGTGCCGGACTCAAAGATAATTTTGAGCAGGTGATCGGGAAGTGGCTTAGTCAATTCTTTTTAAATCCTTACGAAACATTTTTGCGCGCTCTACATACGTCTTCACGCCGCGTTGAATATCTGCGATTTCGGCCTCGGTTAGTGGCCGGATCACTTTTGCGGGTGACCCCAGCACCAGCGATCCATCGGGGATCGTCATGCCGGTGGTCACGAGGGCGCAGGCACCGATCAGACAGTTCTTGCCAATCACCGCTTTATTGAGAACAACCGCCTGAATGCCAATCAGGCTTCCATCACCAATCGTGCACCCATGCAACATCGCCTGATGACCAACCGTTGCGTAGTCTCCCAGTGTCAGGGGGCAGCCGGGGTCGGTGT
>JBDLRA010000142.1:0-2838 GCA_039800285.1 Pseudomonadota bacterium | reverse complement strand
AGCGCAAAGAGCAGCAGCGCAAGATGATGGAGGAGGCGATCCCTGCGATGCTGCAAGAACTGGGCATGTCTAAGTTCACCATGACCGATGGCAGCGAAATCGTTGTCAAGCCGTTCTACAGCGCCAGCATCCCCGAGGAGAAGCGGGCGCAGGCGTATGAGTGGCTGCGTGAGCACGGGTACGACGACATCATCAAGAACACTGTGTCAGTACGGTTTGGCCGCAACGAGGACAAGCTGTGCGAGTCACTTTTGAATCAACTGCGCGAGCAAAACTACCCTGTGGAGCAAGCGCAGAAGATCGAACCCCAGACCCTCAAGGCCTGGGTTCGCGAGCAGGTGGAACGCGGAAGCGAGTTCCCCACAGAACTCTTTGGTGTCTACGTTGGCCAAAGAGCAACCATCAAATCAGCGTGAAACAAGGAAATTAATCATGGCCAAGAATGAAGTAGTCGAGAAAAAAGAATATGCCGTCGCTTTGGGCGGTGACTTTGTGCAGGACGCGACGAGCGGCTTTGACGGCATGGGGCAGGAGGACTTTGCTCTCCCGTTCCTCAAGCTGCTCACCAGCACCAGCCCTGAAGTGGGCGAGGTCGAAGGTGCGATGCCCGGCTGCGTGATGAACAGCGTCACTGGCGAAATCTATGATGGCAAGAAAGGCATCACCGTCATCCCGGTGGCCTATGTGCGCCAGTACATTGAATGGGCCCCTCGCGGCTCGGGCAGCGGCGCACCGATTGCAATTTATCCGGCAACGTCCGACATCCTTACCCGCACCCACCGGGAGCCGGGGGACAACAAGGACTATCTGGACAGTGGCAACTACATCGAGAACACGGCCAATCACTACGTGATGATCGTCAACGATGCGGGCATCCCTGAGCCTGCGCTGATCGTCATGAAGTCCACGCAACTGAAGAAGTCGCGCAAGTGGAACAGCATGATGATGAGCACCAAGCTCATGGGCAAGAACGGCCCGTACACGCCCCCGATGTACAGCCATGTGTACCGACTGACCACTCAGGCCGAGTCCAACGACAAGGGCAAGTGGTATGGATGGGAGATTGAGAAGATCGGCCCGATCCAGGATATGAATCAGTATCAGGCCGCTAAGTCCTTCGCCTCACAGATCAGTGCAGGCGAAGTCAAGGTCAAGCATGAAGGCGAAGGTGTCGTGGACAACGGACCAGCCCCATTCTGATTTCGGGGCCGAAAGCGGATTCTGCGTGTCGTTACTGCAATTCCTGTACGCAGAATCGGCGAGTAGGCCCCACCTTTTATAGAGAGTGCAATGACAGACATAACAAGGTTCAAAGCGATCTTCAGTGGGCTGGACATCGCTTACGGTACGTACCGAATAAAGGCAGAACGTGGAGACGGAAAACAAGCTGGGCAAGCCACAGTCGTGCGCAAGCCCCCAACGGATGACTTGTGGATTGCACACCTCGAGGGTGTTGAACCGAGTCTTGGAATTATCCCGATCAGGGCGGATAACACCTGCATCTGGGGCTGTATTGACATTGACCAGTACCCTCTGGACCACAAGGGTCTCGTAGAGCGCATCGCGCAGCTAAAGCTGCCACTGGTCGTTTGCAGGAGCAAATCAGGGGGTGCCCATGTCTTCCTCTTTACCAAAACACCTGCCCCGGCAAGAGATTTCCAGACGTATCTCAAAAATGCTGCGGCTCTTCTCGGCGAAGCTGGCCGCGAAATCTTCCCGAAGCAAGCCGAAATCCTTGTTGATCGAGGAGACACCGGCAACTTTCTCAACCTGCCGTACTTCGGTGGAGACGCCGGCCTTCGTTACGCAATCAACCCGGATGGGTCTGCGGCGACTTTGGAAGAGTTCTACGGTCTGTACGATGCAGCGGTTCAAGAGTTGCCGCTCAGTTTTCCTGAACCGCCTAAGCAAGCAGAGAGCCCCATCAAGGACGGCCCGCCATGCCTACAGGCACTATGCGCCCAAGGCTTCCCGGAGGGCACGCGCAATAATGGCCTATTCAACATTGGCATCTATCTTAAGCGGGCACACCCGGCCGGCTGGGAAGACAAGCTGGTTGAATACAACTACAAATACGTGGCTCCCCCTTTGCCCAACAACGAAGTCCAGATACTGGTCAAACAGGTTGGCAAAAAAGAGTATCACTACAAGTGCAAGGATGCACCGCTAAATTCCTTCTGCCACTCAGGCCTGTGCCGCACCCGCAAGTTTGGCATCGGGGCCAACTCGCCTGACGCGCCACAGATCGCAAGCTTGTCGAAGTACGCCAGTGAACCGCCCCTGTGGTTCTTGGATGTCAACGGACGGCGGATCGAGCTAGACACTGACAGCCTATTCCTACAAGGCGCGTTCCAAAAGGCTTGCTTGGAAAAGCTCAATGTCCTGCCCCCGACCCTGCGCAAACAGGATTGGGAAAACCTGCTCAACGCCCTGCTCAAGGAAATGATTGAGACCGAGCAGATCACTGAGGCCAGCGAGGACACCAGCGTGACCGGCCGCTTCATGGACCTGCTCGAGGAGTTCACCACCCACATGCAGCAGGCGCTTGTGCGCGATGAGGTCATCATGGGCCGCCCCTGGACGGATGATGAGGAGGCCCGCACGTACTTCAGGATGAAAGACCTGGAGGCTCATCTCAAGCGCAACAACTTCGCTTCCCTGTCCGCGCCCAAGATGGCGCAGCGCCTGCGCGATATGGGCGGTGAGCCCATCAGCCTGTTCCTTAAGAACAGGACGGTGCGCTGCTGGCGTATCCCCCGCTTCCAAAAGCAGGATGCGCCCTTTGACACGCACACCCAGCGCACAGAAGGAAGTCCATTCTGATGATGAAGATTGACG
>JBDLRA010000141.1:0-17878 GCA_039800285.1 Pseudomonadota bacterium | reverse complement strand
AACAAGGCGTGCATTAATCAAGGCACTGGTTGCGTCATCTCTGACGCTACCAGTTGCGGGTCAGACTCGACCCGTCTTTCGCGAGAACCCCTTCCAGCTGGGAGTGGCCAGCGGATCTCCTGAATCAGACTCTGTTGTGCTCTGGACGAGACTCTATAGTCCCGCCTTCAGCGCAGACCACCCGCCCGGCCAAACGGCTAGCAGCACTTACGCAGTGCAATGGGAGGTCGCTCTTGACCCAGAGTTTTCGCAAGTCATTCGCGCCGGTGTTACCCCTGCTTTGCCATCGCTCGGATACTCGGTTCATGCAGAGCCAGACGGGCTTGCCCCGGATCAGTGGTATTTCTATCGCTTTCGTATCGGAGACTATCTCAGCCCTATTGGCAAGACCCGAACGCTCCCCGCGGCCTCTAGGATGCCAGAGCGATTAAGAATCGCCTACTGCTCTTGCCAAAACTACGAGCACGGATATTTCAGCGCCTACCAGCAGATGCTGAAAGATCAGCCCGATCTCGTGTTGTTTCTTGGCGACTACATTTATGAATATGCAGCCGGTCGATCGAAGCAGCCTGCTCGATCCTTTACGCAAAGCTGGCTCACCTCGATCGACGACTATCGCGAACGCTACGCTATTTATCGAAAAGACCCGGACTTGCAGGCCATGCATGCAGCCTGCCCATGGATCGTGACCTGGGACGATCACGAAGTGCAGAACGATTACGCCGGCCTGCAGGCGGGGAGCCACGGACCCGAACACCCAGACTTTGCTGCACGGCGTGCCGCTGCCTATCAGGCCTATTACGAGCACATGCCGATTCGACGCGCAACGTTATTGCAAGGATTGGACGGACTAAAGCAGGGCGCTGAACTTCGCCTGTATCAGCGACTGACCTATGGCCGGCTCGCATCCCTGACCGTTCTTGATGTTCGTCAGTACCGATCTGCGCAGGTCTGCACGCCGAAGGGTCGAACGGGAGGCGCAACCATCGATGCCACAGCCTGTCCTGCGCTCTCTGATCCCTCCCGGACGCTCCTCGGTGAAACGCAGCATCAGTGGCTTGAGGCCCAGCTCGCGAGAGCCGATCAGGCAAGATGGACGGTGATTGGCCAGCAGAGCCTTTTCAGTCCCTGGCTTATCCCCCAAAAAGGACGTCTTCTCCAGCGTAATGACGGATGGGATGGCTACCCCTTAGCGCGGGAGCGCGTGCTCAAGGCGATCAGACGGTTGAACTCGCCGAATCTGGTCTTGTTAGGGGGTGATATCCACGAGCACTGGATTGGCCATATCAAGGAAGACTTCAGTGACCCCAAGAGCAGGTCCATCGGGGTCGAGTTTTGTGGAACATCGATTGCCAGTCGGACCAGTGGTGAGGCGTTACTGCCTGGTAAGCTTGCAGCAAACCCGCACTTCGTCTTTGCGGATGCAAGTCACCGCGGCTACGGGCTTGCCGAATTCACCCCGGGACAGCTCACAGTCCAGCTCAAGGCGGTTCGAGATCCTCGCCAGCCGGACAGCGAGACGTTTCTCTTGGCATCGTTTCGTGTTGCCGCGGGATCCTCCCTGATTGAGCGACTCGCCCCATAGCCAACCCGCCTGAAACGGGTAGTACACTTCGTGGCAAATTTCTTGAAAGGCCGCCGTGAAGTCGCTTCCTGCACTCCTTATCGGTATCTCCGTCATCTGCGGGGCGACCACTGTCAACGCCTCCGATGGGGTCGCGCGATCATCCGAAGAAAATCGTTCCAGCAGCGCGCTTGCACGATATTTCTCGGCCCATCAATCCGACGAGTGGTATCTCGGTCTCTCACCAGTTACCCATCACTACAACCCGAGTAACGAGCACTCGCCCGTGTGGTTGATCGGCATTCAACGCATCCGAAAATCGCGTGACATTGCCGGAATTGCCTACTTCTCGAATTCATTTCAGCAGCCCAGCGTTTTTATCTATCCCTGGGGAAAGATCTACCGTAATTTTCTTGGGCGACCCAACGTGTTTGCCCAGTGGGGCGCCGGCTTGCTCTATGGCTACCGGGATCCCTATGAAGACAAAGTGCCGTTTAACCATAACGGCTACTCACCGGGGTATATCATCTCGCTCGGCTACCAGTTTGATAACCGGATTCAGACTAAACTAAATCTGCTAGGTACCGCAGGCATCATGTTCCAAGTCTCACTTCCTCTCAATTAAGACGATGCACCGATCGCGTCTCGTTCTGTTGTTCGCTTTACTCGCCGGATGTGCGACGGGTCAGTACGGCCCGTCTCAAGAAATCCTCGGGCTGCCACGACAGACGCTGATCGAACAGATGGGAAAGCCCACGGGTGAATGGAACACCCCGCAAGGGATGGTCTTGGAATACGCACGTGGACCTTATGGAAAACACACTTTCCTGATCACGCTGGATGGACAACAAAAGGTTCGTGGATCCTCTCAGGTGTTGACCTTAGAAAACTTCGACAAGATCACGCCCGGGATGTCCGCAGACGCGGTGCGTCGGCTGATTGGCCAATCCTTCGAGATTGACACACTCGCAAGAGACCGGGGAGAGGTCTGGTCCTATCGATTTGAGTCAGTCTTCTGTGAGTGGTTTCAGATTGAATTTTCCAAAGAAGGGATCGTTCGATCCAAGGGTATGGGCATTCCACCGGAATGCTCCTTTGATGATGCGCGCGACTAGCGCCTGAAAGGACTGTTATGCGTCAACTGATTTCGAGTGGCTCTCCGTTTGAAAAAACCATGGGTTACTCCCGTGCTGTCGTTCAAGGCAACTTCTGCTTTGTCTCCGGAACCACAGGTTATGACTACAGCAAAATGGTCATGCCAGATAGCGTGGCCGAACAGGCAGAGAATGCCTTAAAGACCATTCAGGGCGCGCTATCCCAGGCGGGATTTGAGATGAAAGATGTGGTTCGCGTGAACTACTACATCTCGGACCCAGCATTTAGCGATGCCATCATTCCCGTGCTAGGCCGTTGGTTCTCAGAGATTCGACCTGCTGCGACTCTGTTGGTTGTTCAATTGATGAAGGCCGAAATGAAAATCGAAATTGATGTCACGGCCATGAAGGCTTAGTCAACGATGGTCTTATTTGGCAATCGTTTCATGACGACTAACTGGAAAAGACCACCAAAGCACGACTGATTCTTTTCAATCACCAGGTCTGGCTGCTGGGGCAGCCAGGCCATCAATCCCTGATCAAACAGATCACCGGCAAAAGGTTCGAGTCTTTTCAAGATTGGTTTCCAGAAGTACCGCATGGGATTCCACCATTGCGGCATCGAATAGTCCAAAACAATCAGCCGACCGCCTGGTCGAAGCACGCGAACCGCTTCAGCCAATGTCCTTCGACGGACGTCGGCAGGCTGCTCATGCAGCAGAAAAAATGACAATACCTGATCAAAGCGGGCATCATCAAAGGCGAGATCAGTCGCGTCCATACAGCGAAGCGAGACCTGCGGATTTGATCCGATCTTCGCCGCGAGATTTCCAAGCTGAACGGGCAGGATATCCACAACGTCAAGCCGTGCGGTGGCATCCATTCGATCTACCATCAGTGGTGTGATATCGCCGTAAGCACAGGCGATCTGAAGCGTTTTTCCGGTAAGAGACCGACCAAATTGCTCAAGTACCGCGGATCGCAACCGATTGTAGTTGCCCCAGAGGATGAGATTCACCATCCACTGACGCTCAAAGAACCGGACCGCCTTCGGGTGAATATAGGCCCACCAATAATTTGCCCGCAGATATTCCGGAACCGGTATCGCCGATGATGTGCTCGACGGTCTGTGATCGACCTTCGGCTTTTTATGTGTAGTCATGGGCTGTGATTTAGAAGATTCAATGTCCAAAGATAGATGATTTTTTCGAGAGAAGGGTCGTAAAATCTCAATAAAACATCAAAACTAAAGTGCGTGCGCAGCTTTAGATCCGAGACAGGCGTCAAAAATACAAGGGGGAGTCGTATGTCTTCTACAACCCAAAGTCCACTACCGCTCACGGCAGCCTTTGCGTTTCTTGCCGCAGGATGGAAGGATCTCAGCGCGACCGGTTATCGCGGCGTTATTTACGGGGTGATCTTTGTGATCATGGGGTATGCCATTCGACTGGTCTACGACAATCTCTGGCAAATGACGATGGGGCTCTCTGCGGGATTCTTTCTGCTAGGACCATTTCTGTGTTGTGGCATCTATGATCTCTCGCGTCAGCATGATCGTGGCTACAAACCAAATGTCTCTGCGAGTACGATGAGCTGGTCTCGCAACTGGAAGTCGATTGCGTTTTTTGCGGCAATCCTGACGTTTTTCATGATCGTCTGGGCGCGCGTATCCGTTGTGCTATTCGCCCTGTTTGGCGCACACAACTATCCGGATCTAAGACAGATGATTCAAAAAATCATCTCGTTCGATAACCTTGAGTTTTTGATCGTCTGGTCTGGCGTCGGCTTTGTCTTTGCAAGCCTAGTCTTCGCCATCTCGGTGATCTCAATGCCCATGCTGCTTGATCGGGGCACCGATACGATGGAGTCCATTTTTGCGAGCGCGAAGGCGCTCTGGAACAACCCAGGAGCCATGCTGATCTGGGCGGTCTCGATTGCAGTGTTGATTGGCGTGAGTCTTTTGGTGTTCTTACCGCTACTCGCGATCACCGCACCCTTGGTCGGTCATGCCACCTGGCATGCCTACAAACGCTTAGCGCCGCGCTAGCTGGTCAACGCGCTTTTCTAGTCGGTCGATCGCATCGCGAAAGGCACGAATTGCCTGATGGTGCGCATCGGCCTGAGCCCGCGTCACGACGAGATCAGACTCGTGGATCGCATAGTCGGCGACCTGTTTTGCAATCAGTCCTGCAGGAGAGTTTTTCCAGAACCGATCCCATGGAGAGACGCGTTCTTTGATGAGGCTGGTTAACGGACCAAGCCGCTCAGCCACCATGGCATCGCCTTCGATGCGCATGGGCTTCTGAAGATCCGTCGTGATCACAATGGTGACATCTGGTTCTGACACAGACGACACATCGGATGCCTGAGAAACTGCGTCGGAACGAGAGGAACGAAACCCGACCTCTTTGAGAAGCCCATCCCGCTCGACCGACCAGTCTACGCTACCCCCAACCGGGAAGACGATCCGAATTCGTTTCCCTGACAACCCCTTTAACGCGCGGTGAACTGGTTCATCTCGTTCGATAGACCAGTTGATCACCGCAATCAGGTTGTTGACCATCCGGTCTGCTTAACCGTTCACCTGGGTGATGCCGGCGAGCTGCCAGCCGGTATCGCCAGACTTCACGCGATGCAGTGTCCAGATCTCATCAAAATCAGCAGCAGGGGCGTCTGCAGCCTCGCGGATCAGACCGGAGAAGCGGACCTGAACTTCGTCCACGGGTTTGCCGAAATCGTCGGTCGCTTCCGTCATGCCCAGCCACTCGGCATCAAGATTGACAACCTGCGTCTGGTTTTCTGTTCCACGGCGCCCTGCAATCTGGTGCGAGAGTTCGCGCGTCATCTCCGGGGTGCAGAAATCCGCCAGCGCATGAATGTCGCCCTTATCCCAGATTGCCTGAAGGCGCGTGAACTGCTCGCGGGCAACCTTCACAAAGGCGTCAATTTCTGTCTGCGAGATCGTCGATGCGGCTGGCGCTGCCATGGGTGCAGCAGTCGAGGCAGCAGACTGCTCGGGCCATGCGACCTGCCCAGGGCGTGCCTCGGCGCCAAGATCGGTGTTGCCATAGCCACTTTTAGCCATCGCTGGCTGACCGTAAGCACCTGCCGCCTGACGGCGTGCCGAGAGCATGCGGAACACAATGAAGACCGCCATGACGGCCAGCACGATCAGCAAGAGGCTCATCAGCTCTTCGCCAAGCCCAAGATACGAGGCCAGGGCAGCAAGTCCAAGACCTGCCGCGATGCCTGCCAAGGGTCCCATCCAGCTCTTGCGTGCAGCCTGACCAGCTGCAGCAGCAGCGGCTGGCTGCGCGGCACTCGGCGTTTGTGCCGTCTGTCCCTGCGGTGAGGACTGGGGCTGCGCCGGCTTTGCGGGGACGTTCTGGGGAGTTGCACGGCTCGGCGCCATGCGGCCGATGTTCGATCCGCCACCCAGGCGTTTCGCTTCTGCCTCAAAAATCGGGGCCGCGAATACAAATCCGCTAACAAGTACGGCAAGCCATTTCGAATGTTTCACTATCTGTCTCCTTAGTTAGAGCTTGACGGCCTGATGCAAGGCCACCACACCAGCCGACATCGTACTAAAACGAACCACAGCAAATCCAGATTCACGCATCATTTGTGCGAGTTCTTCCGGACCGGGATGCATGCGGATGGACTCGGCCAGATAACGGTAACTGGCTTCGTCGTCAGCAATCTTCCCGCCAAGCCATGGCAGCACCTTAAACGAGTAGAGGTCATAGACCTTCTCAAGGGGCGCGGCCACCTTGGAGAACTCTAAGACCATACATTTGCCGCCAGGTTTCAGAACCCGATGCATTTCCTTCAATGCGGCCGGCTTATTCGTCATGTTACGCAGACCAAACGCAACCGTCACCAGATCAAAATACTGGTCAGGGAAGGGGAGATGCTCGGCATCGGCGACAACCGCCGGCGTTGGAAAACCCTCGTCAATCAGCCGATTTCGACCACGCAGGAGCATCTGGCCATTGATATCTGACATCACCACGCGCCCCTGCGGGCCGACCTTGCGGGCAAAGGCTAGGGCAAGGTCTCCTGTGCCGCTGGCGACATCCAAGACCCGCTGGCCAGGCCGGACATTTGCATGGGCAATCGTCGTGGCCTTCCAGAGCCGGTGCATCCCAGCTGACATGACGTCGTTCATCAGGTCATAGCGGGCCGCCACCGAGTCAAAAACCCGGGCAACCCGTTTTGCCTTCTCGCCAGTCGGGACTTCTTCAAACCCAAAATGGGTGGTATCAGAGGTGTTCTGTGTCATAGCCTCATTCTAATGGTGGGGGTGTCTGCCTGCTTAAGCAGGATCCCGAGACGCGCCGGCCGCGGCTAGCCGGTCAAGATAGTTCTGCCAGAGCTCATCCTGATTGGCCCCAAGCCAGGCCAGATATTCCCAGGTAAATAAGCCTGAGTCATGGCCATCACTGAACGTAGGTTTCACGGCGTAGTGGCCGACAGGCTCTAAGGCCTGGATCTGCACGTCCCGCTTGCCCACCTGTAAGACCTCCTGACCTGGCCCGTGGCCCTGGACCTCAGCCGACGGGGAGTAGACGCGCAGCAATTCAAAGGGCAATCGATAGACGGTGCCGTCCTCGTAGCCAATTTCAAGTAGGCGTGAGGACTGGTGTACGGTCAGTTCACTTGGCGGCGTTGCAGATGCGGTCAATCGGGTCATTACAGATGTCACCTGGTTGTCATATTGCGGTTTTACAGTCCAAGTCTAGCCTGTCTATTTTGGTTAGCATGGCAGACATTACAGGCCCTGGGCCTTTGGAAGATGCAAAGCACCATTCTTGTTATTGAAGACGAGCCCGCGATTGCCGAGCTGCTGTCCGTCAACCTGGGGTTTTCCGGCCACCGGGTGTTGATTGCGCCTGACGCCGAGTCCGCCCAGACCATCATTCAATCCCAGCTGCCAGATCTGATTCTGCTGGACTGGATGCTGCCCGGCATGTCTGGGGTGCGACTGGCCAAAAAACTGCGCGCTGACGATCGGACCAAAGACATCCCAATCATTATGCTCACCGCGCGTACCGATGAGGCAGACAAGGTGGAGGGGCTCGAGGTCGGCGCTGACGATTACATCACGAAGCCCTTTTCTCCGAAGGAGCTAATGGCTCGAATCAAAGCGGTGTTACGTCGACGCGCCCCACAGCTCACCAGCGAAACCGTTGAGATCCGCGGTCTGAAGCTAGACCCAGTGACCCATCGCATCTGGGGCCACGATCAGCTTCTTGATCTGGGACCAACGGAATTTCGTCTGCTGCACTTCTTCATGACCCACGCCGAACGCGTTCATAGCCGTGCCCAGCTTCTAGACCAGGTCTGGGGAGACCATGTCTTTGTCGAGGAGCGTACGGTTGACGTTCACATACGACGGCTGCGCAAGGGTCTCGAGCCCAGCGGGCACGACGCCCTGATCGAGACCGTCCGCGGGGCGGGGTACCGCCTGAGCGCCACGGCGCCGCGCTAACCGCTGCCGCCACCCGCCGAGGGAGGCGATAATCCGGCCATGATTGGATTTTGGTTTCGTACCCTGCTGGCCATGCTGGGCATTGCTGCGGTCGCGCTCGTCTTTGCAGCCATGGGCGGGGCGTCTTCCGGCTGGACCGTTGCTGTCCTGATCCTTGGATGGTGGCTGGTCTATCACCTGTTTTACCTCCGACGCATGATGCAGTGGATGGAGGACTTCCGGTTAGAAAAGGTTCCCCACGGATCTGGCATATGGGATCTCTTGTTTTCCAAAGTCTATCGCGTCGAGCGCGCGCGGGAACAGCAGCGTCAAGAGCTGGCAGAGGCATTGAAAGATTTTCGTAACGCGACCGAGGCCATGCCCGACGGGGTCGTTACGCTGGACGAAGAGAACCACGTGATCTACGCCAACGAACAGGCAGAAGACCAACTCGGGATCAGCAGTGTCAAGGACACGGGTCGCAACCTCATCAATATCGTGCGACATCCAGACTTTGTTGCCTATATCAACGGATCTACCTGGGAAAAATCCATCACAGTTCGCGGCATCCGTGACTCTGACCGGGTGCTTCAGATTCAGCTGATTCCTTACGGGACGCGGCAGCGCCTTCTGATGACTCGTGACATCACACAGCTAGATCGTCTCGAGACCACCCGACGCGACTTCGTCGCAAACGTGTCACACGAGTTGAAGACACCGCTCACTGTTCTGAACGGATTTCTTGAAACAATTCGTGAACTGCCCGTCACTGAAGAACAGCGCCAACACTACCTTGGCCTGATGCAGGGCCAAGCCCATCGCATGCAGAATATTGTGGATGACCTGTTGGTGCTATCGAAACTGGAATCAACGACCAGCACGACCCAGGAAGAGCCGATCACCATGCGACCGATCATTGACCGGCTGGTCGCAGACGCGGTGAATATCAGTCGCGGTCAGCATCAGATTATTGTGGCCAGCACCGCAGAGGCGAGACTTCTCGGCGCGGAGGATGAGCTCGTCAGTGCATTTTCAAACCTCGTGAGCAATGCAGTTCGCTACACCCCCGAGCAGGGCACGATCACCCTGGACTGGGGAATCGATACGCGAGGCCAGGGTGTCTTTAGTGTGCAAGATACAGGGCCAGGCATTGCCTCACAGCATCTTCCACGACTCACGGAGCGGTTCTACCGAGTCGACCGTAGCCGCTCACGCGAGACCGGTGGTACAGGCTTAGGGCTCGCCATTGTGAAACACGTTGCAACCCGACACCAGGCGCAGCTTGTGATTGATAGCGAGGTCGGAAAGGGAAGTCGGTTTTCGATCGTCTTCCCTACCAAACGCATCCAGCCGCCGTCCGACTAAGTCGGACTGATGCGGCCTTAGACGAGAACGCGCTCGATACCGCCGCTATTGGCCGATGACACGTAGTCGGTGAGCCACTGATCCCCCAGCACATGCTTCGCCAGCTCAACGACGATGTAGTCAGCGTCGACAGAAACGTCCTCGGCGTAGCGGTTAAGTCCCTGTAAGCAAGACGGGCAGGCCGTCAGAATCTTGACCTGGGCATCCTGACCTGCCTCTTGGCGGATCTTGTCCGAACCCTTGCGCATCTCTTCTTCCTTACGGAACCGCACCTGGGTCGAGATGTCTGGGCGTGTCACCGCAAGCGTTCCGGATTCGCCGCAGCAGCGATCGTTTTTGGTGATCGTACCGTTCTGGTCGCTGTTCATCAGTGTGTTCACGACCTTTAGCGGCTGGTGCTGCTTCATCGGACTGTGACAGGGGTCGTGGTACATGTAACGCACGCCAGTCACCGACTCAAGACGCACCCCTTTTTCCATCAGATACTCGTGAATATCGATGATGCGACAGCCTGGGAAGATCTTTTCGAACTCGTAACCGGCCAACTGGTCGTAACAGGTACCGCAGGAGACAACGACTGTTTTGATATCGAGATAGTTCAGGGTATTCGCAACGCGGTGAAACAGCACATGGTTATCGGTGATGATCTTTTCCGCTTTATCAAACTGTCCGCTCCCCCGCTGCGGATAGCCGCAGCAGAGATAGCCCGGTGGCAACACGGTCTGCACCCCGACATGCCAGAGCATGGCCTGGGTTGCCAGGCCAACCTGAGAGAACAGACGCTCGGAGCCGCAGCCCGGGAAGTAGAAGACAGCCTCGGTCTCGCTCGATGTGCGCTTCGGATCACGAATCACGGGGACGTAGTTTGCGTCTTCAATGTCGAGCAGGGCACGGGCCGTTTTCTTCGGCAGGTTGCCTGGCATCTTTTTATTCACAAAGTGAATCACCTGCTCCCGAATGGGCGCCCGACCCAAGGTTGCCGGCGGTTTCGCTGTCTGTGCACGCGCCAGTTTTTTGAAGAGATCGTTGGCCAGCCGTTGTGCCTTGTAACCCCATTCGATCATGACCTTGCGGGCCAGCTGAATCGTCTGCGGATTCGTCGCATTCAAAAAGAGCATCGACGCAGAAGCACCCGGGTTGAATTTCTTCTTGCCCATTTTGCGCAACAGGTTGCGCATATTCATGGAGACATCCCCAAAGTCGATGTTCACCGGGCAAGGCGTCAGGCACTTATGGCAGACCGTGCAGTGGTCTGCGACGTCACCGAACTCATCCCAGTGTTTGATCGAGACACCGCGGCGGGTCTGCTCTTCATACAAGAAAGCCTCGATCAACAACGAGGTTGCGAGAATCTTGTTACGGGGTGAGTAGAGCAGGTTTGCCCGCGGCACATGGGTTGCGCAGACGGGTTTGCACTTGCCGCAGCGTAGGCAGTTGGCAAACGAGTCCGCAATCGAGCCAATATCCGACTGCTGCATGATCAGACTTTCCGCGCCCATCAGACCAAACGATGGGGTGTAGGCGTTATCGAGATTGCCGCCACGTAAAAGCTTGCCTGCATTAAATCGCTGCTCAGGATCGACCTTCTGTTTGTACTCGGCAAAGGCATCAAGTTCTGCCTCGGAGAGAAACGCCATCTTGGTGATGCCGATACCGTGCTCGCCAGAGATCACACCGTCGAGTGACTTGGCAATGTCCATGATTCGGGCAACCGCATGATGCGCCTCTTGGAGCATGTCGTAGTCATCTGAATTCACCGGAATATTGGTGTGAACGTTGCCATCCCCCGCGTGCATATGTAGCGCAACAAAGACACGTGACCGAAGCACCGTCTGATGCGTGGCCTCAATCCGCTCCATGATGGGCGCAAACCCAACGCCGCTGTAGATCCCACGCAAGGGTTCACGGAGCTCACGCTTCCAGGACACGCGGACCTGATGCTCTTGCACTAGGCTTACCAGCTTCACGGGGTCTTTCGACACCGCCAACCGCTCGGCAAGAACAGACGGGCTCAGATCAATGCCGTGTTCGGCGAGTCCTTTGGCAAGATCGTTCACCGGCTGATACAGGTTATTCAGCAGGAATGACCAGCGACGCTCAATGCGATCGAAGAGCGCGAGTGCGAGCTGGTTGCGCCGCTCGAGGTCTTCTTCAACCGTCTGATCCGTTGCATCTCGCTGATGCAGCTGGGTAGCTGGCCAGGAGCTGCTGATCAGTTCGCGAAAGGCTGCAATCGCTTTTAATTTATTGCTGATCGAGAGCTCAATATTGATGTGCTCAATCGCATTGGTGTACTCACCCATGCGGGGCAGCGGAATCACCACGTCTTCATTGATCTTGAACGCATTTGTATGGCGTGCAATGGCTGCCGTGCGCGCACGCTCCGACCAGAAGGCTTTGCGTGCCTCTGGCGAGATGGCGACAAATCCTTCGCCCGCATGGCCATTGGCCAGACGGATCACTTCAGAGGCGGCCTTCGCTACGGCATCCTGATCGTCACCAACAATGTCGCCAATCAAGACCATTTTGGGTAGCGAGCCACGTTTGCTCTTGGTGCCATAGCCGACGGCGCGCAGGTAACGTTCATCTAAGTGCTCAAGGCCCGCCAACAACGCACCATCTGGTTTCTGGTCCAGGTAATTTTTAATTTCAACAATGGACGGCACTGCCTCTTGGGCGTTTCCAAAGAACTCTAGACAGACCGTTCGAATATGACTGGGCATCCGGTGCAGCACCCAGCGCGCACTGGTGATGAGTCCGTCGCAGCCTTCTTTCTGAATGCCCGGCAATCCCCCGAGCACCTTGTCCGTCACGTCTTTGCCCAGACCAAGACGACGGAAACGCCAGCCTTCAAGTGAGATCGTCTCGGAACGAATCGGGGCGCCTTTCATCGCGCCCGAGACACCCTGCGTAGCGTCAAACTGCTCGGGGGCGTACCAGTTCAACTGGAACTCCACCATCGGCGCGTCATGAATTTTGCTCATGTTGTGACCGATCCGTGTCACCTCGAGCCAGTTTCCTTGGGGATCGACCATCCGCCACCAGGCGAGGTTATCGACCGCAGTGCCCCAGAGCACCGCTTTTTTACCGCCCGCATTCATGGCGATGTTGCCGCCGATGCAGGAAGCATCCGCCGAAGTCGGGTCCACTGCAAAGACGAGTCCGGCCGCATCCGCTGCGTCTGAGACGCGTCGGGTCACCACACCGGCCCCGGTAAAGATAGTCGCAACAGGCTCTGACAGCCCTGGTAATACGATGCGTTCAACCGGACCTAAGGTCTCAAATTTTTCAGTATTGATCACCGCAGATCGCGGTGTCAGAGGGACCGCACCACCCGTGTAGCCAGTGCCACCGCCGCGCGGAATGATGGTGAGACCACAGGCAATACAGCCTTTCACCAGCGCAGGAATCTCGGCTTCGCTATCAGGTGTCAGCACCACAAAGGGATACTCCACGCGCCAGTCCGTCGCATCCGTGACATGAGAGACACGCGAAAGCCCGTCAAACTTGATGTTGTCTGCAGCGGTCGATTTCTGCAGCGTGCGTCTGACCTGTCGACGCAGACGATTTGTCTCTTCAAATGCCGCATCAAAGGCCTCAATCGCCTGACGTGCGAGCACCAAGAGCCGGCCGACCTTCTGATCACGGGTCATCTCTGCGGCAGAGGGCGTTGCCCCTTGCACGGCAGAGGCCTCGATCGTGTCGATCGTTCGACGACGATCGACTTCGGTTAACCGATGGAACAAGGCCTCGATCAGCTGGCGACGGCGTTTGGTGTTATCCAACAGATCGTCTTGCAGATAAGGATTGCGGCTCACTGCCCAGACATCGCCCAGAACCTCGTAGAGCATCCGAGCCGAGCGACCCGTTTTTCGCTCCTGTCGAAGTTCTGAAATCAAGGCCCAGCCCTCTTCCCCCAATACCCGCAGCACGATCTCGCGATCGGAGAACGAGGTGTAGTTGTAGGGAATCTCGCGCAGACGACCAGTGTCACGCGTCGGGTCGGCGCGATCGAGGTGAGCCAGAATCTTCGGGTCTATGGGTGCGTTCATGAAGGCAAGAAAGTGTAGCGGAATCAGCCATTTTCCCTGTTTTCTGGGGGTTGGCGCGACCCGAATCGCTCTACCAAGTAGGGCTTTGGGTGATTTGGGTTATAAAACGAGTCATGGGCGCTGATTACCTACGAAAAATCCTGACCGCGAAGGTCTATGACGTCGCAGAGGAAACCCCTCTGGAACCCGCACCGGGGCTTAGTCGGCGGCTCAAAAACCGGGTGCTTCTGAAGCGCGAAGACATGCAGCCAGTCTTCTCTTTCAAGCTTCGGGGGGCCTACAACAAAATGGCCCACCTCAGCCAAGAGCAGCTCGCCCGAGGGGTGATCGCCGCGTCGGCCGGCAACCACGCCCAGGGCGTGGCCCTGTCTGCCCAGCGAATGGGCTGCCGTGCTGTCATCGTCATGCCGGTCACAACGCCAAGCGTCAAGATTGATGCCGTTCGGGCCTTTGGCGCCGAGGTCATCCTGCAGGGTGATTCCTATTCCGATGCCTACGCCCACGCACTCACCCTTCAGGCGTCTGAGGGGCTGACCTTTGTGCATCCCTTCGATGACCCAGAGGTGATCGCTGGCCAGGGGACGATCGCCATGGAGATCCTGCAGCAATTTCAGGAACCGATCGACGCTGTTTTCGTTGCCATCGGTGGCGGCGGGCTGATCGCTGGCATCGCGAGTTATCTCAAACAAGTGAAGCCGGAAGTCAGGGTCATTGGCGTGCAGATGTGTGATTCAGATGCCATGGCCCAGTCGATTGCCGCGGGGCATCGCGTGGTGCTAAAAGAGGTGGGGCTGTTTTCCGATGGCACCGCTGTCAAACAGGTGGGTGAAGAGACATTCCGACTCTGCCAGAAATACGTCGATGAGATTGTGATCGTCGATACCGATGCGGTCTGTGCCGCAATCAAAGACGTCTTCGAGGACAGTCGTGCGATTCTGGAGCCTGCCGGGGCACTCGCCATTGCCGGCATGAAGGCCTGGGTCGCTCGCGAGGAGGCAGAACAAAAGACGTTGATCGCTGTGGCCTGCGGGGCTAACATGAATTTTGATCGTCTGCGTTTTGTCAGCGAGCGCGCTGAAATCGGTGAGCAAAGGGAGGCCGTATTTGCCATCACCATCCCAGAAGAACGCGGAAGCTTTCGACGCTTCTGCGAGAGCATCGGAAACCGAAATGTCACCGAGTTCAATTACCGCATTGCCGATGCCAAGGCAGCGCACATCTACGTCGGGCTTCAGGTCCGCAACCGGCAAGAGGCCAACGAGATCGCGCTCGGCTTTCAGGCGGCCGGGTTCAAGACGCTCGATCTCACCGATGATGAGCTAGGAAAGCTACACCTGCGACACATGGTCGGCGGGCGCTCACCGCTTGCCCACCACGAACGGATTTTCCGATTCGAATTTCCAGAGCGTCCAGGCGCTTTGATACGATTCTTATCGAGCATGCATCCCGATTGGAATATCTCGCTCTTTCACTACCGCAATCACGGTGCAGACTATGGCCGCATTCTGGTGGGGATCCAGGTGCCCGATCAGAATGAAGAGGCCCTTCAGGCCTTCCTCAATCAGCTTGGGTATCCACACTGGGATGAGACCGAACATCCGGGCTATCGGATGTTTCTTTCTGTCTGAATCTCTGACACCTTAGCAAGCCCGAAGCGGTCGCGTAAGGTGCTCCTTCTCAACAGAGGGAGGTCCCTGCTATGCGACTGGCGATTGTGCAAGACGATCCGCTGACGTCATCTCAAGTCCTTGGCTATGGCGCCATGGTTGGCGTGAGCGGAGAAGTCTTTCGATCTGGCAGACAGTTTCTCAAACATGTTTCCGCGTCAGGATTTGATCTGGCGTTTTTAGATCTTCGACTCCCAGATATCCACGGACTTGAGGTATTGGAAAAGCTTCGTGTGCAAGAGCGGCTTCAGACAAAACCGATCCCCGTCATGGTGGTGACCGGCTGCACTGACGTGACGGCAATGGAAGATGCCTTTGATCGTGGCGCCATCGACTATGTGGTGAAACCTGCAAAACCAGAAGAGCTGCTGGTTCGCGCAAAGGCCATTTCCCGCCGGCTTCAGCCACAGCTCTTCGAGGAGGCGCCCATTCGCGCTGGGCCCTTTTTCCTGAATCTGGCGACCTTGCAAGTCTTTCATGGCGACGAAGAGGTCATCCTCTCAGCCAGAGAGTTTCGACTCGCATGGCTCCTCTTTCAGCGGCGCGGCGAAGTCATCTCCAGGGCTGAGATCCTGCGGTGTGTCTGGGGCAGGCTGGACCTGATGGCGTCTAGGACACTGGACACGCACATCGGTCGGCTGCGCAAAAAACTGCGGCTCGACCAGGCGAATCTGGTGCGACTAAGACCAATCTATGGCGTGGGTTACCGATTGGATGTTTTCCTTTAAAATCAAGGAGTTTCCTTCACTTTCCACTCCATGCAGCTGATCACGCTTGGCCTGAATCACCACTCCGCCCCGCTCTCCTTGCGAGAACGGCTGGCCTTTCCTGGAGAGGCGCTGCGTGAGGGTCTGGGCGAACTCCGCGCGAGACTAGGACAGTCCGCGCCAGAGCAGGCGCTGTTGTCGACCTGTAACCGCACCGAGATGTACCTGGCTGCAGAAAATTCGTCCCAGGCGAAAGCAGAAGCACTGGACTGGCTCGCCTGGAAATCAGGGACCGCAGAAAACGCTCTGACACCGCATCTCTATCAATTGCCGAATGATCAGGCTGTTCGTCACGCGTTTCGTGTGGCCTGCGGACTTGATTCCATGGTGATTGGTGAGCCCCAGATTCTTGGGCAGATGAAACTTGCAGCCCGCGAGGCGCAGGAGGTCGGATGCCTGGGCACCCACCTGCATCATCTTTTTCAGCAGGCTTTCTCCGTTGCCAAAGAGGTTCGCACCACCACTGAGATTGGACTGCACTCCGTCTCGATGGCCGCAGCCTCGGTGAAGCTGGCACAACGCATTTTTGGTGACCTCGCCGAGACAAATATTCTCTTCATCGGTGCCGGGGAGATGATTCAGCTCACGGCGACCCATTTCGCGGCCCAACACCCCAAACGCATTGTTGTCGCAAACCGCACGATGGACCGTGGGCAGGCCCTTGCCCACGAGTTTGGTGGTGAGGCGATTGCGCTCGCCGAGCTTCCTTTGCGGATGCATGAGTTCGACATCGTTGTCAGCTGCACCGCCAGCACACTCCCAATCATCGGTCTTGGCATGATCGAGCGCGCGATTAAACAGCGTCGTCACCGCCCCATGTTCCTGGTGGATCTGGCCGTGCCGAGAGACATCGAGCGCGAAGTCGCGCAGCTTGATGACGCCTTCCTCTATACCGTCGATGACCTTGGCGAGCTCATTAAAGAAGGGGTGCAGGCGCGACAAGATGCCGTGGTGCAGGCCGAAGCCATCATTGACCACGGGGTGCAGAATTTTCTGCAGTGGAAGGAATCGCGGGCACAGGTACCGGTTATTCGTGCGCTTGCCCAACATGCAGAGACCATTCAGGCATCTGAGCTCGCCTTGGCCCGTAAGCGCCTTGCCAAAGGCGACGATATTGAGGCTGTCTTAAAATCCCTCGCCCACGGGCTCTCACAAAAGTATCTGCATGGCGCCTACAGCCAGTTGCACCACATGAACCACCTCGACCCTGTCGATCGCAATCAGAAAACCGCACTGATTCGAGATCTGTTCGGGTTGCACAAAGACAACCACCGAGACCACTAGATGAAGCCCAGCCTGCTGGCCAAGCTCCAGCAGCTGGACGAACGCCTTGTTGCGGTCGACCGCCTGCTGGCAGCCCCTGAAACCGCCAATCAAATGAGTGAGTTCCGCAAGCTCTCGAAAGAGCGCTCGGATCTCGCGCCCGTTGTCGAGGGCTTTCACCGCTACTTAAAGCTTGAGGCCGATCTTCAGTCGGCCCAGGAATGGCTGAATGACCCGGAACTGAAAGGCTTTGCCCAAGAAGAAATTGGCCGCGTCAAAGAAGGGCTTGAGCAGGAGGCCGCGAGCCTTCAGATTCTGTTGCTGCCCAAAGACCCCAATGATGAACGCAACGTCATTCTGGAAATCCGAGCCGGCACCGGGGGCGATGAGTCCGCGCTCTTTGCAGGAGACTTGTTGCGGATGTATCTACGCTTTGCCGAACGCAACCGCTGGCAGACCGAGATGCTCTCGGCAAGCGAATCCGACCTAGGGGGTTATCGCGAGGTCATTGTTCGTCTCGCGGGCGAGAGTGTCTATTCCAAGCTCAAATTTGAATCTGGGGTGCATCGTGTTCAGCGCGTACCGCAGACCGAAACGCAAGGACGTATTCACACATCAGCCTGTACGGTTGCCGTG
>JBDLRA010000140.1:0-5492 GCA_039800285.1 Pseudomonadota bacterium | reverse complement strand
GATTCCTGCTGTCACAGGATGTTGCAGGCTTTGCCCGGATGGAGATGGAAGACCGCCTGGCCGCAGGGCTTCCCCCGTTCACACATATGGCGGCTGTGCGTGCGGCTTATCGAGACGAAGGCAAGACCCGGGAATTGTTGCGGTCGCTGCGCGATCAACTGCAACAATTTGCGCAGGAAAACGCATGGCCCGTGACTGTCTATGGGCCCGTCGCGCGGTACCCCGAAGTCCAGGCGGGCAAATGGCGGGGGCAGATTCTTTTGGAATCGGCATCTCGCTCTGCCTTGCACAGCCTTTTGGTTAATGCCGAAGACTGGATGGCCCAGCATCGGGAAATGGATACCCACGTCGAAGTGGATCCAGTCGAGGTAAGCGGCGGCTAAGGGTTAAAGAATCGCCAGCGCCTGTTCGGCGGCGATGATCCCTTCGTCTGTTGGCACGACCCAGACTTCAACGCGACTGTCTGGTGAATGAATCGCGGTGATGGCATCGTTTGCTGCCGAGAGATTCGCCTGTTCATCCAATTTCAGTCCGAGAAAGCCAAGACCCGCACAGACATCAGCGCGCAGCTGACGGTCATTTTCGCCAATGCCGCCCGCAAAGGCGATGGCATCCACACCCCCCATTGCCGCAATGAGTCCACCGGCTTCGCGGATAACACGGTGTTGATAGACCTCAATTGCAAAACGCGCTTCCTCGGCATTACTGCCGCGAAGGGTGCGCATATCCGCTGAGATCCCTGATAGCCCCTTTAGTCCTGACTCTTTATAGAACAGGGCCTCTAATGCCTTGGCGTCATAACCTTGTTGCACCAGGTAGAGCACAACACCGGGATCAAGGTCACCGCACCGGGTACCCATCATGAGACCACCAACCGCAGAAAATCCCATGGTGGTGGAAAAACTTTTTCCTTCCACGCAGGCGCAAAGGCTGGACCCATTTCCCAGGTGTGCCATTAACAGCCGCTTACCTGCAGCCTGCGTCTGCTGCGCAAGACGCGAAGACACATACTGATACGACAACCCGTGAAACCCGTAGCGTCGCACGCCTTCTTGAAAGAGCGCCTGCGTTAAGGGGAAGGTCTTTTCTGCGCGCGGAATCCCGACATGAAAGGCTGTATCGAAACAGGCCACTTGTGGGACCCCTGTGAAGGTCTGCATAAAGGCGGCAATGCCGCGCAGGTTATGCGGCTGATGAAGGGGAGCGAGCGGATCGAGGCGATGCAGTCTTGCTAAGACGTCGTCTGTGACGAGAACTGCTTGAGAGAAATCCTCGCCCCCGTGAACGACACGATGGGCGACCGCAAGAACACGAACGCCATGCAGCTCTTTAGGAAGAAGGTCACGCAGCAAACGCAGCGCGGCCTCAAGACTGTCTTCACCTGCACTCGGATGAAGATCTTCCCGATGCGACCCATGTTGATTCGACCAGCTGATAAAAGGACTTCCCCCGGGCTCTAGACCTTGAATATTACCGGTCAGAATACTTTCGCTGACGGACTGTGCGGATCCTTGGCCGTGAACAGGGTGAACCGAAAACTTAACGGATGATGACCCGATATTGACGGCAAGAATGACGCGAGCACTCTGATTCGACATCGTGTTGTTCAAGGCTGTTCAAGACGGTAGTGATGCGCCACTAGCTTCACCAGCAAGGCACTGGCAATTCGTGCGGCAGGACCATCCGCGCGGCTGGTGAGTGCTATGGGAATTCGTGCGCCCAGCACAATGCCGCTTCCAGTTGCGCCAGCAAGATATTCCAGCTGCTTGCCGATCATGTTGGCGGACTCAAGATCAGGGGCAATCAGAATATCCGCCTGACCTGCAACTTTAGAGACGATTCCCTTAATCCGAACGGCCTCTGGCGAGATTGCGTTATCAAAGGCAAGCGGCCCATCGAGCTCTGCGCCTTTGATCTGGCCGCGATCAGCCATCTTGCACAATGCGGCCGCATCCAGTGTGGACACCATGCTTGGCGTGACCGTTTCCACGGCAGAAAGAATGGCAACCTTGGGTTTTGGGTTGCCAAGAATGTGCGCCATCTGAATCGCGTTCTGAATGATGTCCGCTTTTTCCATCAGGGTTGGCTTGATGTTGATCGCCGCATCAGAGATCAACAATGGCTTGCTGTAAAGGGGCACTTCAAAGCGGAAGATATGGGAGATACGTCGTTTTGTTCTGAGCTTCGGGATCGAGATCACCGCATGCATCAGTTCATCTGTGTGAAGACTTCCCTTCATTAACGCTTCAAGCTTTCCTTCCGCTGCCATCTGGGCTGCGACCTCTGCGGAGGCATGACTATGCGGCGTGTCAATCAGCTCAAACTGACTGATATCGAGCTGGTGCTCTTTGGCAATTGAACGAATTCTCTCTGCGGGGCCGATGAAGACAGGGACAATCAGATTGTTCTCTGCTGCTTCGATGGCACCGCTTAGGGCACCTTCCTCACAGGGGTGAACGATGCCACAGCGCACGGGCTCTAAGTGTTCACCAAGGGCGAGTAGGGCACGCAGTCGAGCATCAGGATCAAACAACTGAATCCGCGGCACTTGAATTTTTTCGCGACGAACCTTCTGCGTTGGCGCAATCACGACCGCTTTTCCGAATGCCACTTGCTCTTGGCGTTGGTTGACCACTAGGCAGTCAAAGGTCACGGCATGGTTAGTCTGTTCCTTATGAGCAACAGTGACGGTCACGGTCAAGGTGTCGCCGAGACGAACTGGCTGACGGAAGTGAAACTGCTGATCGTGATAGACCGTGCCGATGCCGGGCAAGGTGTTGCCCAGCACACTCGATACTAGTGCGGCGCTCCACATGCTGTGACCGACGATCTCATGAACATCGGTGTTGCCCGCCGCATAAGAGGTATCTAGGTGTGTCGGGTTGGTGTCTCCTGATACTGCCGCGAATCCTTCAATATCCTGCTGGGTCAGGGTTCTGACTAGCCGTGCCGAATCTCCGATCCGGAGTTCGTCGAAAGTTTTGTTTTCAATGATTTCGTTGGATAGGACAGACGACATGTAGAACCTTATGTTGTGATGCAACAATTTTACCGCCTTGAGGGTCGAAAAGTGGTCTAACGGGGTAGAATTCAACCCCTTTCTAGTCTAAATCCTCGCGTCTGTAGCTCAGTGGATAGAGTATTGGCCTCCGAAGCCAAGGGTCGCAGGTTCAATTCCTGCCAGACGCGCCATACATCGACCTATGCTTCCGCAACAACGAACTCAATTTGCCACGCTGGTCTTTGAAGCGCTCAAACGGGTAGTCCAGGGTCAGGGTCTTGATGCTTCCGGCCTGGATGTTGCTGCGGTTGCCGCAAGTTTAGAAAAGCCCCGTCAGGCAGAACACGGCGATCTGGCTTCGAATATTGCCCTTCGGGTGGCCAAGCCCCTGGGCATGCCCCCACCCAAGCTCGGCCAACTGTTGGCCGAGGCCCTTCGCGCAGACGCGGCCGCCCAGCAATGGCTGGCCTCTGTCGAGGTAGCAGGCCCAGGCTTTATTAATTTTCGGCTTCAGCCCGCTGCGCGTGGGCAGGTACTTTTAGCGGTCGCGGGAAACCCAGCCCAATTTGGACGTACCCCCGTCCCAGCAGATGCCCCGTCGGTGCTGATTGAGTTTGTCTCCGCAAACCCAACAGGCCCCTTGCATGTCGGGCATGGTCGACAGGCGGCACTGGGGGATAGTCTTGCTGCGATGCTGGAAGCCAATGGCGTTCGGGTCTCGCGTGAGTTCTATTACAACGACGCCGGCGCCCAGATTAATAACCTAGCCATTTCGGTGCAGGCGCGTGCAAAAGGAATTGCACCGGATGCGCCAGACTTTCCAGCAGATGGATACCGCGGCGAATACATTGCAGAGATTGCGCGGGCCTACTGTGAGAAGGCAACAACCAAAGCCGTTGACGGCGATGCGGTTACCTCAAACGGTGATCTGGAGGATCTTGACGCGATTCGTCGGTTTGCAGTGAGTTATCTGCGCCATGAACAAGACCTGGATCTTCGTGCGTTCGGGGTTGCGTTTGATCGTTATTACCTGGAGTCATCGCTCTACACCGAAGGTCGTGTCAAAAAGACTGTCGATGCACTGGTCGCCAACGGCATGACCTATGAGCAGGATGGCGCACTCTGGCTGAAGACCACGGATTTTGGTGATGACAAAGACCGCGTGATGCGTAAGTCAGACGGCAGCTTCACTTATTTCGTGCCGGATGTGGCGTATCACGTGACCAAGTGGGAACGAGGCTTTGTTCAAGCAATCAATATCCAAGGCTCCGATCATCACGGGACTGTTGCCCGGGTACGTGCAGGCTTACAGGCCTTAAAAATCGGGTTTCCACAAGGCTATCCCGACTACGTGCTGCATAAGATGGTCACGGTGATGCGCGGCGGACAAGAGGTCAAGATCTCAAAGCGTGCGGGCAGCTACGTGACGTTGCGTGATCTGATTACCTGGTCGGGTGAGATCGATAGCCCCACCGACCAGATCATTGCGGTGGACGAGCAGCGTGGTCGAGATGCGGTGCGATTTTTTCTGGTCTCGCGCAAAGCGGATAGCGAATTTGTCTTTGATGTCGATCTTGCGGTGTCGCGTAGCGATGAGAATCCGGTCTATTACGTGCAGTATGCCCATGCCCGTGTGATGAGTGTGCTGACCCAGGCGGGAACGGATCCTGAGCAGATCTGGGCTCAGACACAGGCGCTGTCCGAGGCGAGTGCAAACGCCGCACTGTCGCTTCTTGTTGCTCCCCGCGAACAGCAGCTGATCAATCGCCTAAGCGAATTCCCAGAAATCATCTCCACCAGCGCAGCCGAGCTGTCGCCACACCTGATGGCGTTTTATCTGCGAGACCTGTCGGCGGATTTCCATGCGTTCTATAACAGCGAACGCGTTTTGGTGGACGATTTGTCGCTACGTCAGGCCAGACTGTTACTGGTGGCGTCTGTTGGCCAGGTGCTCCGGTCTGGATTGGGCCTGCTCGGCGTATCGGCACCGAACCGCATGTGATGGTAGAGTTTTCTCCTCTTGGTTGATCTTCCAGTCTTGAAAGCGACCTATGCGGCCTAGTGCGGTTCCGAATCCAAAATCATCCTCGACGAAGACGGGCGTCTTTCGCGCGAACCCGTTTGCCGCAGGGATTGCGGTCGGGCTGCTGGTTTCGGCATTGATCGCGCTCTACATTACGCAATCGCCGCTGCCTTTCGTGGATCGTGTGGGCGGGGCCAAGCCGACTGAAAAAGGCAAACCGATTATTCAGCGCCCAGAGTCTGACGAGATCATCGATCCCAACAAAGGGCTGATGGCCAAAGATGCAGGGGAGGTGGAAACCCCGGCCGAAGCAGGCCTTGAGCCAAAGGTTGTCTCTCCTTCAGGCATGACGTATCTGATCCAGGTCGGTGCCTTTAAGGCTCCCGAAGATGCCGAGCAGATGCGGGCACGGATGGCCATCCTCGGCTTTGAGGCAAAGGTATCAGAGGCAGATCGAGATGGGGTCAT
>JBDLRA010000139.1:0-7762 GCA_039800285.1 Pseudomonadota bacterium | reverse complement strand
GCCGAGATTGAACACTGGTTCCGGTCTCAATGGCTCAGTCATACGCCCCCGTTTTACGCGTCAGTCGACCTGCGCAATGCGGGGTTCAAGCTGTCTGTCGTCGATACCAACCTGTTCCCAGGGGGGTTTAATAACCTTTCTGAGGACGCGCTTCCCTTGGCTGTACAGGCGATGAGCGCTGCGGTGGAGCGGCGCTGTCCGGATGTCCGGCGGTTTCTGCTCATCCCTGAAAATCACACGCGGAACGCCTTTTATCTGACGAATGTGGCGCGGCTCGCCGAGCTACTTCAGCAATCCGGCCTTGAGATCCGTATCGGAACCCTCATACCGGACATTGCGGAAGCAACCCCCGTCGCCCTACCCAACGGCAAGACACTGACGCTTGAGCCCATCATCCGCTCGGGAAACCGGGTCGGCGTAAAGGGCTTTGATCCCTGCGGAATTCTGCTCAACAACGATCTATCCGGGGGGATCCCTCCGATCCTGCAAGGCTTAGAAGGCCAGCAGCTTATTCCGCCCTTACATGCAGGCTGGTCCGTGCGCCGCAAGTCGCAGCATTTCGCCTGTTATTCAAAGGTTGTTGCTGCGTTTGCCGAACGGCTTCAGATTGACCCATGGGTGCTGGATCCCTATTTCGCGACCTGCACGAAGGTGGATTTTCATGCCCGATCGGGGGAAGCCTGTCTCGCCGACCAGGTCTCGACAATGCTCAAGAAAATTCGCGAAAAATATGACAGCCTAGGGATTCAACAGACCCCCTATGTTGTCGTTAAAGCGGATGCAGGCACTTATGGCATGGGGGTCATGACCGTCAAAGATGCCAGTGAGGTCGTGAACCTGAATCGAAAGCAACGTAACAAGATGGCGGTGGTCAAAGAGGGCATGCAGGTCACGGACGTCTTGATCCAAGAGGGCGTGCCGACACTAGAGCTGGTCGATGATGCCGTCGCAGAACCCGTGGTTTACATGGTAGATCGCTACGTGGTTGGCGGTTTCTATCGTGTTCATGCCGAACGTGGGCCTGATGAAAACCTCAATGCGCCCGGTATGCAGTTTGCGCCTTTGGCGTTTGACGAAAGCTGCATGCAGCCAGATTACGCAAGCCACCCAGATGCGGCCCCGAATCGGTTTTATGTCTATGGCATTGTTGCAAGACTCGCACTACTGGCTGCCTCACTAGAGCTTGAACAAGGACACGCGTGAGCCAACGACTGCTCTTTATCTGCGATCCCTTGGTGGGTTTTGCTACTTATAAAGATACGACCTACGCCATGATGGTCGAGGCCCAGCGACAAGGTGCCGAGGTCTACGCTGCGATGCCCAACGGCCTATCCGCCACGGCCACATCGACCGCAATCGGCCTGCAGGTCTTGGCCGAGCAGATTCAGGTTCAGCCGTCGGGTGTAAACCCCTGGTGGAAAACTGTGTCGACAAGTGCGCACGATATTCGGGACTTTGATGTCGTGCTGATGCGCAAGGACCCTCCCTTCGATCAGAACTATTTTGTCGCCACACAGCTGCTCGATATTGCCGTTCGACTCGGTGTTCGCGTGGTCAATGCCCCCGACGCCCTGCGTAACCATGGCGAGAAAATGGCTGCCTTGGAATTCCCAGAATTCACGCCGCCCACACTGGTCTCCAGTCATATCGCGGCGCTTAAAGAATTCGCGTCGACACATCAGAAGATTGTGATCAAGCCATTGGATGCAATGGGTGGCACCGGTATTTTTGTCTTAACCGCAGATGACCCAAATCTGCCCTCGGCATTAGAGCTGCTCACGAACACGGGCAGGCAGGCCATCGTCGCCCAACGCTATCTGCCGGCGATTGTCGAAGGAGACAAGCGCATCATTGTGATCAACGGCATCCCGGTTGACTTCGCCTTGGCAAGAATTCCTCAGCCGGGTCAGTCCCGCGGGAATCTGGCTGCAGGCGGAAAAGGTGTTGTCGTCCCCCTCACGCCGCGAGACCGTGAGATCGCAACCACTGTCGGGAAAAAGCTGCTCCCTCGAGGATTATTTCTGCTTGGCCTGGATGTCATTGGAGACTCGCTCACTGAGATCAATGTCACCAGTCCCACTGGATTTCAAGAGATCAAGGCGCAGTCGGGAACGGATGTGGCGGCCTTGTTTATCAACGCGTTGTTCCAGTCAACATGACCGCGCTCTTTCTGGTCTGTCATGCCCCCCTTGGTCAGGCCCTGCACGCGGTCGCCTGCCATGCCTTTGGTCGATATATCCCCGAGGTCATCGTGACGGATATTGCCGCCAATTCATCCCTTGATGACGCCACAGCGTTTATCGAACGGCTGTGGATTGCAGAAGGGCGTCCGAACCAGGTCTTGCTGATGGCGGATATCTTGGGGGCAACCCCTTCGAATGCTGCTTCGGCATGGCTGTCACTTCACCCGGAACTCCAGGCGAAGGGCTTGACGGGCGTCAGTGTTCCGATGATGCTCAAGGCACTGACCTATCGAGAACTTTCTCCAATGGATCTGGCCCAGAGGCTTGCTGACTGTATTGCGCCAAGCTGTGCCGAGATTGATCCTGCGGGATAAGACAAACGACTGCCATGCCTAAAGAAACCGTCGATGTGATCAATGCCCTTGGCCTTCATCTGCGGGCTTCTTCAAAACTCAGTCAGCTCGCGACACGATACCCTTGCGACGTCTGGCTAGCCAGAAACAACAAACGGATCAACGCAAAAAGTGTCTTAGGTGTCACGATGCTCGCAGCAGGAAAAGGCACCCAGGTAGAAATTGAAACCATTGGGGAGCAGGCCGATGAGGCCCTTGCCGCCCTAAAGGCATTGTTTGCGAGTCGATTCGGCGAGGATCAGTAACGATGGCCTTTTCCGTCTCAGGCATTGCAGTCGGCCGTGGCATTGCGATTGGTCGCGCCTGGGTTTTAGCGCCAGCATCCCTCGACGTTCCCAGACGTTCCTTGTCGCCGGAGCAACTTCCAGCGGAGGTCGAGCGCTTCTATGCGGCTGTATCTGCAGTCGATGAAGAATTTGAACGAGTGCGGCAAGACCTGGGGCAAGAGGTGGCCGCCGAGCTTCGGGCGTTCTTAGATCTCCAGGCGGTTGTTCTCCACGATCCACTGCTCATCGAGGCAACGCAGGAACGGATTGTGCAAGAGAAGTGCAATGCCGAATGGGCCTTAGTGCAGCAATACGAACTGGTCGCAGAACAGTTTGACAGTATCGAAGATGCGTATCTTCGCGAACGTCGACATGATGTTCGTCAGATTGTTGAACGCATCTTAAAGGCCATGCGACACCCAGAAGGCGGCCACCGTATTGCGCTACCCACTTCCGAGTCGGGGAGCGATGCAGATGATCTGCCTTGGATTCTCGTGGCGCATGACATCGCCCCTGCCGACATGTTGTTACTAAAACAGCATTCCTTTGCAGGCTTTGCCACTGACACAGGGAGCCCCACTTCCCACACCGCTATTCTGGCTAGAAGCCTTGGCATGCCGGCGGTTGTCGGGCTTCAAAGCCTGCATCGCCTTGTCCAGCAGGGTGAGCATCTGATTGTTGATGCCGAAGCAGGCGTTGTCCTTGGAAGTATCGATGCGCCGATTCGTGACATCTATGCCGTACGCCAGGCGGAACAGGCGCTTGCCCAGTCACGCCTAGTTCGACTGAAGAATGTTGCAGCCCAGACCTTAGACGGTACGCATGTTCAGCTCTATGCCAATTTAGATCTCCCAACCGATGCAACACGGGCTGTCGATGCAGGCTGTCATGGCATCGGTCTCTTTCGTAGCGAGTTTCTCTACATGAACCGCGAGGACCCGCCGTCTGAGGAAGAACAATATCAGGCGTATAAGCAAGTGATTGTTGCGATGAAGGGTCGGCCGGTCACCATCCGAACCCTCGACTCGGGCGCCGATAAAGATGTCCCGAGCGTCTCTGCCCATCGACAGACACCCTCGAATCCTGCGCTGGCCCTCCGTGCGATTCGACTCTGTCTCGCTGAGCCCGAACTTTTTCTGACACAGCTTCGGGCCATTCTTCGTGCCTCAGCCCATGGTCCGATCAAGCTGCTGATCCCTTTGGTTAGCGGGCCACAAGAAGTCGTCTCAGCAAGACGGATGCTAAGTCATGCCATGGAGCAGCTTCGTAGCCAATCGATTGCCTTCGATGCAGATATTCCAGTCGGCGCCATGATTGAAGTGCCCGCGGCAGCCTTAGCCATTGATGGGCTGTTGCCGGTGATTGATTTTGCCTCGCTCGGTACCAACGATTTGATTCAGTACACCCTTGCCATTGATCGTGCCGATGGCGAAGTCGCCCATCTCTACAACCCGCTTCATCCTGCCGTACTGCGTCTGATTCGAGAAGTTATCCGCCGCTGTAACCATTCATCGGTGCCCGTATCGGTCTGCGGCGAGATGGCAGGTGATCCGGATCTGACACGACTTCTTCTCGGATTTGGACTCACCGAGTTTTCGATGCATCCCGCCCAGGTGCTGGTGATTAAGCAGGAAATTCTTCGGGCGCGAACCAGTGACTGTGTTCGACAGTCCGCACGCATTATTCGCCAGGGCGACCCCAATAAACTGTCGGCCGCACTGGCGAAGTGGAATCAGGATCGGGACCACATCTCGGGATAGATCCATCCCTGCTGCAGAGCCGCCAAGGTTGCCTGCGTTCGATTATTCACACGAAGTGCTCGGAATATTGCCCCGATATGAACCTTGGCAGTCCCTTCTGACATCCCGAGTTCCTGACAGATCTTCTTCGTTGGCTTGCCCTCGATGAGACAGTAGAGAACCTGTCGCTGACGGGGGGTAATCGCCGCTCGCGGCTCGGGGGGTTGCTGTAGACGAAGTCGCCGCTCCGGCAGCACTGCCGACGCGGTCGTCATCAGCGACGTGGGGGGAAGCAGGGCAGGACTGCCCTGGGATTTCATTGGCATCATCAGAATCTCCCTCATCAAAATTAAACGGTGCCCGCCGATCAAGACGAACGGTCGACTGGCAAAAGGAGTATTTCGGACGGAAATCGCGGATGCCCTTGCAGATTGAAACAATGATGACCAAGGCACCGCCTGGGGCTGGCCGATTTCTGACACTTTGTGACTGAATTGACAGTCCTGGGTCGGCTAGGTACTTTTCAAGGCTTGCCCCAAAATAAGCTATGTCGAACGCCTCTGATTCCCGCTCTGTTGGTCCTGTCGCACCGCAGACATTCCTTTTTGACCGACCGCTGAACCTGAAAAGTGGCCAGTCGTTTGGCCCCTATCGCCTGGTTTATGAAACTTATGGCACCCTCAACGCAGACCGTTCTAATGCTGTCCTGATCTGCCACGCACTCAATGCCTCCCACCACGTGGCGGGATATCCCGCCCACGACCCGAAGCAACTGGGCTGGTGGGACAACATGGTCGGTCCCGGAAAACCCGTTGATACCAACCGCTTCTTCGTCATCGGCGTCAACAACCTAGGCTCTTGTTTTGGGTCGACAGGGCCCGCCTCGATCAACCCCGCAACAGGTCAGCCGTATGGCGCTGACTTTCCTGTGGTCACCGTAGAGGACTGGGTCAATGCCCAGGCACGACTTGCGGACGAACTAGGCATTGAGACCTTCGCCGCAGTCATGGGGGGCAGCCTTGGCGGCATGCAGGCCCTGCAGTGGGCCATTGCCTACCCCAAGCGCGTTCGCCATGCGATTGTCATTGCCTCTACCCCCAAGCTATCCGCACAGAATATTGCCTTTAATGAGGTGGCTCGACGCGCCATCATCAATGATCCCGATTTTCATCAAGGCCACTACTATGCCAAGCAGACGGTGCCTAAGCTTGGCCTCTCGGTTGCCCGAATGATTGGTCACATCACCTATCTGTCAAATGACGATATGGCAGAAAAATTTGGGCGTCAGTTACGCGGCAGTAAAGACTATAGGTTTGGCTTTGATGTCGAATTTGAAATTGAGTCTTATCTTCGATATCAGGGTGAAAAGTTTTCCACCTACTTTGATGCCAACACCTATCTCCTGATTACCCGGGCGCTCGATTACTTTGATCCTGCAAAGGACCATGGTGATGATCTTGGTGCGGCACTGGCGGGTCTTGAATGCGAGAGTCTTCTTGTGTCCTTTACTACCGACTGGCGCTTCCCACCAGAGCGTTCCAGAGAGATCGTCGAGGCGATGCTCGCCAAGAATAAGCGGGTGACCTATGCAGAAATCGATGCCCCGCACGGACATGATGCCTTCCTCATGGATGACCCACGCTATCACCGCTTGATTGCGGCAACATTTCGACGGATCGCTTCGGAGCATCAATCATGAAGAGACCACTTCCGTCGCTCCGAGGTGATCTTGCCCAGATTGCCCATTGGATTACCCCGGCCACGCGAGTGCTCGACCTTGGCTGTGGCGATGGTGATCTTTTAGATTGGCTGATTCGTGAGCAGCAGTGTCAAGGCGTTGGCGTTGAAATTGCCGATGAAAAAGTCTTGGCCTGCGTCGAGCGTGGCGTATCGGTGATTCAGGCCGATATCAACCAAGGGCTTCAGATGTTTGGCGAAAACCGGTTTGATGTGGTGGTGCTCGCACAGGCGTTGCAGGCCACCAGTGAGACCGAGCGGGTGCTGCGTGAGATTGGGGAAATCGGCCGCGAGTGCATTGTGAGCATTCCTAACTTTGGCCACTGGTCTCATGTGACCTCGCTGATCCAGGGTCATATGCCGGTCAATAAACGACTTCCTTACGCCTGGTACAACACACCGAACCTGCACTTTGCCACGATCAAGGATTTTGAGGCCTTTCTTGACCAGCTTGGGTTTGAGATTCTGAATCGCGCATACCTTGATGAAAATCAGCCGATTCGATGGCTTCCACAGCTTCGGTGCACGCTCGCGGTGTATCGTTTCAAAAAGAAATCTTCAGGAGGATAAATCGACTATGGCTATTCAGATGATCGGCGTTGTCGGCGCTGGCACAATGGGAAACGGCATTGCACAGGCTTTCGCCAGTAAAGGTTTTGATGTGATTTTGCAGGATATCTCAGCGCCAGCCTTAGAAAAGGCGTTAGCGACCGTCTCAGGCTCTTTAGATCGATTGATTAAAAAAGGCGCCCTGACAGACGAAGCAAAACAGGCAACCCTGAAGAAAATCTGTACAACAACGAATGTCTCAGATCTGGCCAAGGTCGATCTCGTCATTGAGGCAGCAACAGAAAACGAAGCGATCAAGATCAAAATTCTTCAGGGGCTTGAAGCGGTGGTTGGACCAGCCACCATCATCGCCACAAACACCTCATCCCTTTCGATCACGAAATTGGCTGCTGCCTTAAAGCAATCCGATCGATTTGTCGGGATGCACTTTTTTAACCCGGTGCCCATGATGGCCCTGGTTGAGATCATCCGCGGACTGCAGACCGCTGAAGCCACCGTCCATCAGGTCACGGAACTGGCTCAGGCAGTTGGCAAGACACCGATTGGCATCAAGAACAGTGCAGGGTTTGCCGTCAATCGAATCCTCTGCCCGATGATCAATGAAGCCATCTTTGTCTATGCCGAAGGGGTGGCATCTCCAGCAGAGATTGACGAGGGCATGAAGCTGGGTTGTAACCATCCCATCGGCCCACTAGCGCTTGCGGACCTGATTGGCCTGGATGTGCTGCTGGCGGTGATGGAGGTTCTTTATAAGACCTTCGAAGATCCAAAGTACCGTGCCGCGCCACTGCTGAAAGAGATGGTGGACGCCGGCTATCTGGGACGTAAAGCTGGAAAAGGTTTCTACAGCTATT
>JBDLRA010000138.1:0-7303 GCA_039800285.1 Pseudomonadota bacterium | reverse complement strand
TATGACGCCACACTTGATGAGCTTCGCCTCCTTCGTACGGATAGCGGCGCGTTTTTATTGGCGCTTGAGACACGGGAGCGCGAGCGTACTGGCATCACAAATCTCAAGGTGGGCTTTAACGCGGTTCACGGCTACTTCATTGAAATCACCGCAGGGCAGCTCTCAAAGACGCCCGATGACTATCAGCGTCGACAGACCCTCAAGAACGCGGAACGATTCATCACGCCAGAACTGAAAGCCTTTGAAGAGAAAGCCCTGTCTGCGCAGGAACGTGCGCTTGCGTTAGAGAAACGCCTCTTTGAGGAGTTGCTCACCCAGTTAGACCCCTGGATCGGGGCACTCCAAAAAGCAGCCGAGGCGTTGGCAGAGCTGGACTGTCTAGCCGCGCTCTCCTCGCTCATCAGCCAGGAACGCTGGATCCTGCCAAGGCTTGTGGAGTCGCCCACAATCGACATCACAGATGGTCGTCACCCCGTCATGGCCCTCTCGACGCCAGACTTCACACCAAACAACACGCGTCTTGATACCACCGAGCGCATGCAGGTGATCACCGGGCCCAACATGGGCGGCAAATCAACCTATATGCGTCAGGTCGCGCTGATCACGATCCTTGCGCGTATGGGCGCGCCCGTGCCTGCGAAGACCGCACGCATCGGCACCATCGATCGCATCTTTACGCGAATTGGCGCAGCAGACGATCTGGCGGGTGGACGCTCAACCTTCATGGTCGAGATGACCGAAGCAGCCCTGATCCTGAATCAGGCGGGTGAACAGAGCCTTGTTCTGATGGATGAGATCGGGCGCGGCACATCGACTTCTGACGGTCTTGCGCTTGCCTGGGCGATTGCACAGTCGCTAGCAGAAAAGAACCGATGTCTGACGCTTTTTGCCACTCATTACTTTGAGCTCACCGCACTTGCGAGAGCGGCCAAGGGCGTCGTCAATGTCCATGTCGGTGCCGTCGAGCACGAACACACGCTGGTGTTTCTCCATAAGGTTCAGCCTGGTCCTGCCAGTCGAAGCTTTGGTATCCAGGTTGCCAGGCTGGCTGGGTTACCGGAGTCCGTGATGACGCTGGCCACCGAGAAACAACAAGAGATCAATCAGGCAGCCCCTCCCAAACCCCAGCTCAGTCTTTTTTAGAGGCAAACGGCCATGCCCAAACGTCCCAGTTCGTCGAATTCGATTCAACGTCCCGCCCGCCATCAGCCCGTGTCATGGCTTGGCGGTCTGACGCCGGATCAGTTTATGAAGCGGCACTGGCAAAAAAAGCCCCTTTTGGTTCGTAACGCGTTTCCAGACTTTCAACCACCGGTGTCGATTGCCGAAGTCTTAGACCTCGCCTGCGATGACCTAGCCGAGGCAAGACTGATTCAACGCAACCCCAAGGGACAGCGGTGGACACTTGCCCATGGGCCGTTTGCACCCGAAGAAATTCCTAATCTCAAAAAGCCGCATTGGACGATCTTGGTTCAGCAGGTCAACACCCGACTTCGTGCGGCCGATACCTTTTTAGATTCCTTTCGGTTCATCCCACAGGCGCGACTGGATGACCTGATGATCAGTGTGGCCGGTCCGGATGGCGGCATCGGTGCCCACGTGGATTCCTATGACGTCTTTTTGATTCAAGCTGGCGGAGAGCGTCGATGGGAGATCGCCGAGCAGTTTGATCCGACCCTGGAGGAGAACGTCCCGCTCAAGATCCTGAAGCAGTTCACCGCCGAGCACGACTGGCTGCTCGCTCCTGGCGATCTACTCTATCTCCCGCCGAATGTCGCCCACCGCGGAACGGCGGTTGGTCAGGGTTGTATGACCTGGTCGGTCGGCTTTCGGGCACCCGGACGCGTTGCTCTGGCCGATGCTGTCTGGGCGGGACACCTCGACAGCCTTTCCGACCGCAACTGGCAGGACCCCTGGCTTTCTGCGAGCAATGCGCCAGCAGAGATTCCAAAGGAACTAATGGAACGGCTTACCGATCAGGTGATGAAAGATCTCCCGAACCGAAAGACAGTGGCCATGGGAGTCGCCCAAAGTCTCAGCGAACCGGCCCAACAGGCCGTCTTTGACCCCCCCGCCCGACCCGACAAACCGGGGCAGTTCGAGAAAAAACTCGGCCAGAAAGGGCTCCGGCTCGCCTGCAGCAGCCGAGTCCTGTACCAAGGGTCAAGCTTTTTTGCCAACGGAGAGCCACTCGCCCTACCCAAAGACCGGGAGGCGCTTAGGCTCATGAAAACCTTGGCCAACGATCGGCGAGTATCGGGCGCCGAACTCGCCTGTTGTACGGGAAGCACACTCCTGATGTCCACGCTGTACGAAATGTATCTTGCGGGCTGGATCAGCTATGATTAGCGGGTTTTCTGACGAAGAAATACCTAAGAAAACATCCTCTCTTATTTTTTGATCTCTAAGGAACTATGAAAATGCAGAAGTCACTTCTCGCAGCCATGATTTTGGCACTGGGTGTTGTTGCTTGCGGTAAGAAACAAGAAGCTGCTGCTCCCGCTGCTGCTCCCGCTCCTGCTGCTGAGCAGAAGCCTGCTGATGCTGCAGCACCTGCTGCCGCTCCTGCTGCTCCTGCTGCTGAGCCCGCCAAGAAGTAATTCTTGAGCGCGTGTCTCACGGCATTGGCTGTGAGACAACAGCGTGCAGTAAAGAAAAACGCCGACAAGCAATTGTCGGCGTTTTTTTATTTACGACAGCGCAATCCAGTCAAAGCCCTCGGCCTGATTCGCAACGGTTAACTGCGCCGTTGATGCGAGAACAGGAGACAAGACATTGCGCACAAGATCTTCTCGATTGTTATGGCGACTGAGATGCGCAGCAACCACTTGCTGCAGTCGTGACTGATTGATCGCAGCAAGAATCTCTGCTGAAGCACGATTCGAGAGATGGCCATAGGCGCCCCCGATGCGTGCTTTTAAACTCGGAGGATAGTCACTCTCAGCCAGCATCTGTTCATCGTGATTGGCCTCAAGAAATAATGCATCCGTCTCTTGCAGCATCGCCTCGATGTGCGGTGTAGAACGGCCAAGATCGGTTAGCACGCCAAGTCGATGGCCGCGTTGATCAGCCACGACCAGTTGCACAGGCTCTCGTGCATCGTGCGGCACCGGAAAACAATGAAGCGTTAGGTTCGCGAGCGGAATCACAGCGTGGCTGTCGACCTCATAGACAGAGACACCCGACCAGAAATCCGCCGGACAGGCGATACGAGTGCCGTGGGATAGCAGCACAGGGATCTCTGCGGAACGGGCAAGCCTAGCGACACCACCGACATGGTCCCCATGCTCATGGGTGACAAAGATCGCCGAGATATCTGTGATCGCAAGACCGCGGGCTTCAAGCCTGCGAGAGACTTCTTTTAAGCCAAGCCCACAGTCCACCAAAAGACGCGTGGGATCGTCTGTGCCGGAGGGCACAGAAGACTCCACAATGAGTGCGTTCCCTTCGCTGCCGCTCGAAAGACTAGTAAACCGCAAGCCTTACTTCAGCTGATCAAAGATGAGCGACAACATCCGTGTTGCATACGCATCCCGCGAAGGATTACCCGCCTTATCCAGGATCGTGACGCGGGCGCCATTGTCGCCATTGGCGGTCACACGAACGCGATACTGCTCGGCAGAATCCGGCAGCTTGTCGGACAAGAACAGATTCGCAAAGAATCCTTTCTTCTTCTGAGAAGGATCAACCGTCGGGTCGCGATAACGCACAAAGAAAAGACCCTTTGCGCGATCCCGATCTTCTACCGTGAACCCCAGACGATCAATGGCAACTCCCACGCGACGCCATGCACGGTCATACGATTCAAAGAGCTCGATCTGTTGGCCGTCTTGCGAGCGAACTGCATTGGCCTTCGGTGATGAAGGCGCCAAGGCCTGCTTGGTCTGAGACTGGGCACGTGTCTGGTCAGAACCGAGTCGCACCATGAGGCGCTGAAGGTATTCCGCCTCCAACTCACGATCGGAGGGACGATTTGTCCAGGTGGACTTGGATTCGGTCTCGGTCACCGTCGCCAACTCAATAATGCCCCGGTGACTAATGATGATCTCCGTCTGATTGTTACTCACGCGCTCAAGGCGAGTCCGAAACTTGTCACGCTCACCGGTATCGTAAATCCGGTCAATTAATCGACCCAGTGTTCGACGGATCACATCCTCCGGAATCTTTGACCGGTTCTCCAGCCACTCGGTCTCGATCACGCCCGCCTCGGGGTTCTCGCGCGCCAGCGTAAAACCACTATCGACCCAGAACTGTCGAACCACCGGCCAGAGTTTCTCTGCAGGCGCATCCACCACGAGCACACGATGATCTGCCTGACGCTCAATACGCATTCCTGGCACCGCGGGCAGGACATTCGTCGATGTGGCTGCGGCCTTCGGTTCAGTACGGCTACGCTCGAATTCAGTGCGGCTCACACCGGACGACGGCAGCGAGAAACGATCATCTTTTCCCGGGCTGATCAGATCAGGGGGCACCTCGAGGGCACGCGTCTTTTGTACAGACTTGTACTCCTGACCGTCCGAGAAAACGTTACAGCCTGCCAGCAAAACCGCTGAGCAGATAACCAGACCGCGAGACAACAGCTTCATGCAATAACTCCTAGTGACTTGAGTGCCGATGCCACAACCGGCTGTTGGGCAGCCGATAACGTCACCAACGGAAGACGAATACCAGCGGGTGCCCGCCCCATCGCTGCCAACGCCCATTTCACAGGAATGGGATTGGCCTCGACGAACATGGCCCGGTGTAGCGGCATGAGCTTCGCCTGAAGGTCTGCGGCCTGCTTGGCGTTCCCGGCCATCGCCAGATGGCAGAGCTTCGACATCATTGCCGGCACAACGTTCGCAGTCACCGAAATATTTCCGTGCCCGCCTAAGAGCATGAGCGCAACGGCGGTGCCATCATCACCGCTATAGATTGCAAAGTCTTCCGGGGCTTCACGAATTAACCAGATGGCCCGCTCGATATTGCCGGTGGCTTCTTTAATGCCCACCACATTGGAAATTTGCGCCAACCGAATTACGGTGTCATGCGCCAGATCCGCCACGGTCCGACCAGGAACGTTGTACAAAATAATCGGTAGATCGGTGGACTCCGCGATCGTTTTAAAATGCTGATAAAGCCCTTCCTGGGTGGGCTTGTTGTAGTAAGGCACGACCTGTAATGAGGCAGCGGCACCCACCTTTGCCGCCTCACGCGTGAGCTCAATCGCCTCGAGCGTCGAATTGGCACCGGTGCCCGCAATAATCGGAATACGCCCTGCCGCCTGCTCAACAGCGACGCGAATGAGCTCGATATGCTCATCGACATCGACGGTCGGCGATTCGCCGGTTGTCCCAACCGCAACGATGGCATCAGTGCCTTCCGCGATGTGCCAGTCAATCAGTGCCCGATAGCTCGCCAGATCGAGACTGCCGTCTGGGTGCATCGGGGTCGTGATTGCAACAATGCTTCCTGTGATCATGTCCTTCCCCTTTGGGTGTGCTGACACGGCTATGAGTAATCCAGGCCCATCGCCTCGCGAACATCGCGCATCGTCTGGCGCGCAAGATCACGGGCTTTCTCGGAGCCATCGGCAACAATACTGCGCAGCAGATCTGGCTCTTCCTCGTAGGGGCGTGCCCGCTCTAAGAAGATCTTCTGCTCGTCTAACACGGCATCAATCAAAGGCTGCTTACACTCAAGGCAGCCAATTCCTGCCGACTTGCATCCCTCTTGGACCCAGGTACGGCGCGCATCATCAGAATAGACCTCGTGCAACTGCCACACCGGGCAGCGGGCCGGATCGCCCGGATCTGCTCGACGAACACGCGCGGGATCCGTGGGCATCTTCTTCATTTTCTGCACGATGCTATCGGTGTCCTCGCGCATGGCGATGGTGTTGTTATAGCTCTTGGACATCTTCTGCCCATCAAGACCTGGCATCCGTGAGGCTTCGGTCAAAAGTGCCTGAGGCTCAACCAGAATGAGACGACGTCCGCCTTCGAGATAACCAAAGAGACGCTCGCGGTCGTCCATGGTCAGGTTCTGCGCTTCCTGTAAGAGCGCCTTGGCCTGCTCGATCGCATCGTCATCGCCCTTTTCCTGATAGCGATCACGCAGCTCCGCGTAAAGACGCGCACGCTTGCCACCAAGTTTTTTTACCGCCTCTTCTGCTTTTTCTTCAAAGCCAGGTTCACGACCATAAAGATGGTTAAACCTGCGGGCGACTTCTCGGGTGAGTTCCACATGCGGCACCTGGTCTTCACCGACCGGGACATGTGCAGCACGGTAGATCAGGATGTCTGCAGACTGCAACAGCGGATAGCCCAGAAACCCATAGGTTGCGAGGTCACGCTCGGCGAGCTTTTCCTGCTGATCTTTATAGGTCGGCACTCGCTCAAGCCATCCCAGCGGCGTGCACATCGATAACAACAGATGCAATTCTGCATGCTCAGGAACGCGAGACTGGATAAACAGCGTGGCCTGGGCGGGATCGACCCCAGCGGCAAGCCAGTCCGTCAGCATGCCCCAGACACTCTCAGAGATCACCTGAGGCTCATCGTAATGGGTGGTCAGGGCATGCCAGTCAGCAACAAAGAACAGGCACTCGTACTCGGACTGAAGCCGAACCCAGTTCTTTAATACCCCGTGGTAGTGGCCAAGATGGAGCGCTCCCGTAGGGCGCATCCCGGATAAGACGCGTTGTGGATACATTTGCAGGGGATTTTATCAGTGCGCCCAGTCAACCCAGACGGGCCGACTGGCATCAGGCAGACGCGGAACCGCCCCCGCGTCGTAGCGGCTTTCGCCCACCGCATGGAAATCGCTGCCAAGGGAGGCCGACAGGCCATGGTCGACGGCCACCCGCTGAAACCGGCGGGCCTCCTGCTCGGTATGGCTGCCGGTGACAATCTCAATGGCCGAACCGCCGAGGGTCTTAAATTCATCGAGCAAGGCCCAGTGACCGGTGGCACTTAGCCGGTAGCGCGCGGGGTGGGCAATCACAGCGACCCCGCCGGCCTGCCGGATCTCGGTGACAGCACGAGTTAGGCTTGTCCACTCATGGGGGGCGTAGCCCGGCTTTCCCGGAACCAGATAACGCTGGAAGACCTCGCCTACGTCCGAGCAGAGCCCTCGGGCGACCATGGCCCTGGCAAAGTGGGTTCGACCGATCATCTCGGGGTTTTTTGCGTAACTTCTGGCCTCCTCCAGGACATCCGGTAGCCCCTGCTCGATCAGCCCCTGAGCCATGGCAACTGCCCGCTCCTGCCGCCCCTCTTGAATCTGGGACAGCAGGCCTCGAAGCCCGGTCGCCTGTGGA
>JBDLRA010000137.1:0-2753 GCA_039800285.1 Pseudomonadota bacterium | reverse complement strand
TCGCCAGCTCCGTCAGATCGTGTTGCGCCGCAGTAGACACCGTGAATTCCCCTAGGTAGACATCTTGTACTTTGCACAGTATCGTGCGGACCTAATAAGAATTAAACCACCTCTCGGCCTTAGGGATCAAAGGACGAACAAGTGGGGTGGCTGTGGGTACAAAGGGGAAACATGTGTTGAGTGCGGTGGTCGTGCTGAAGGGGCTCGCCGAATTTGTTGGGCTGCTGCTCATCGGGCAGGGACTCGTCTACGCGTTGAGCTTTGGCCGTCACGAATCGAACGGGGTCTATCGGTTGTTTCGTCTTATGACGTCTCCCGTCGTCAAGGTCGCACGAGTGATCACCCCCCAGAAAGTCGCTGACAAGCACGTTCCCTTTGTGGCCCTGATGCTCATCTTCTGGGTCTGGCTTTTTCTTTCTTATACGAAGTTCAGCATCATGCTGGACCAGGCGGCCTGAAATGACATCGATCAACGCCTGGTTCTACCGACAGATTGCCCACTGGGCGATGATCTTTAACCAACACGAAATCGCTGCAGAATACTGGCTTCGCGTTGCAACACTAAAGCCCAACGATCCCAAGCCACTGACCGTTGCAGCGCACTGTATGGCCATGCTGCACCGAAACCTTGAGGCAGAGGCTCTGCTTCGCAAATCGGTCGAGTCAGACCCCGGCTATGCCCCCGCCTGGTTCAATTTAGGCTTTCTCATTCAGAAACGGGAAGACCACGAGGAGGCGCTTCGTTGCTTCGATATGGCGTTGCGATTTGAAGAGAAGATGGATCGTGCCCACTACGGTCGCGCCCTTTCTCTGATCGCCCTGAACCGCCCCGAGGAAGCCAAAGCCTCTTTACAGCGCACGATCGATCTTCAGCCGATGAGCCCGTACGGCTATTACCAGCTGGCGAGTCTCCACCACAAACTCGGCGATGAAAAAGCCTGCATCAAATTAGTCAAAAAACTGCATCAGTTTGAGCCTCAGCTCGCGGTGCAGCTTCAAAACGAGACGGGCGTCTCTGCAGGCGTGGAAGACCCGTTTGCGAAATATCAACGTTGAGTGCGCGAGGAATTTGATAGTAACGAGCGGCAGCATAGCCGCAGGAGCAGTAAAAAAACACTTCCTTTAGGAGGACTTTGATGCAATTGACTGAAAAACACCAGGCTTACTGGTCGGCAACCCTAAGAAAGACAGCCATGCTGTTAGTTCTTTGGTTTGTCGTAACGTATGTCGTGGGCTTTTACGCTCGCGAACTTTCCTTTAACTTTTTTGGATGGCCATTTGCTTTCTACATGGGAGCACAGGGCTCATTGATCGTCTACGTGTTGATCATCTGGTATTACGCCCGATCGATGAACCAGATGGACAAAGAGTTCGGCGTGGCTGAAGCGGAGGAAGACTAATCATGTCATCACTTAATCCAATTACAGCACCCGCTCAATCTCAAAAAGCCTTTACAGCGCAACTGAAGAAAGTCTACGGTTTCTATACCGGCGGCTTCATCGTGTTCTGTATTCTGCTTGGCATCGCTGAGCAGATGGGCATGTCCCGTGCCATGATGGGTTACGTCTTCCTGGCCGCAACCGTTCTGCTCTATGCCGGTATCGGTATCATGAGCCGCACCAACGATGCAGACGAGTACTACGTCGCTGGACGTCGTGTGCCTGCCGTGTTCAACGGAATGGCAACCGGTGCAGACTGGATGTCAGCCGCTTCGTTTATCGGTATGGCAGGTGGTCTCTACGCTGGCGGTTACGGCGGTCTGGCCTTCATCATGGGCTGGACAGGCGGCTATGTTCTGGTGGCCGTATTCCTGGCACCTTTCCTGCGTAAGTTCGGTCAGTTCACCATTCCGGACTTCCTGGGTGCACGCTATGGCGGCAATCTCCCCCGATTCATCGGTGTGGCGATCGCGATTCTCTGTTCCTTCACCTATGTGGTGGCACAGATCTACGGTGTGGGTCTGATTACCACCCGTCTGACGGGTGTGACCTTTGAGGTAGGTGTCTTCCTGGGACTGGCCGGTATTCTGGTCTGCTCTTTCCTGGGCGGTATGAAGGCGGTGACCTGGACCCAGGTGGCCCAGTACATCATCCTGATCATTGCCTACATGATCCCGCTGATCTGGTTGTCTGTTAAGCAGACGAACTTCCCGATTCCGCAGCTGGTCTATGGCCAGCAGCTGGTGAAGGTGACCGAGCTGGAGAAGAAGATCACGGCCGATCCGAAAGAGATCGAAGTGCGGACCATTTTTAAGGACCGTGCTGCCGCTGCGACGGAAAAACTGAAGGATGCTCCTGCTGCCTATGCCGCAGAGAAGTCTGCCCTTGAGAAAACCGTTGCTGATCTGAAGGCTGCCAAGGCGCAGGATGCCGCAGCCATCAAGGCTGCAGAAGAGGCGCTTGCTAAGTTCCCTGCTGACGTTAAAGCCTATGAGGCAAATCTGAACAAGGCGAAAGCCGGTGCCGCTCGTGCAGCACCTCCGCTTCCCCATGCTCAGGCCTTCCCCGGCAAAGACGAAGCGGCCCAGAACAAGGCTCGTAAGAACTTCCTGGCGCTGATCTTCTGTCTGATGGTGGGTACCGCAGCACTGCCTCACATTCTGATGCGTTTCTACACAACGCCATCGGTACGAGAGGCACGTAACTCGGTGACCTGGTCGCTGTTCTTTATCTTCCTGCTCTACTTCTCTGCACCCGCTCTTGCGGTTCTGGTGAAGTTCGTGATGTACAACGATATTGTCGGTTCGTCGTTTG
>JBDLRA010000136.1:0-3656 GCA_039800285.1 Pseudomonadota bacterium | reverse complement strand
CGAATCTCGGGAGGACGCACTCGGAGTTAACAAGCGAATTTTTTGTAAGTATATGATTTATATAGACTTTTCTGTTCATTTTGGGCGTGATCAAAAAACGACTCTGTCCTGAACAATATGTCAATTTGCTTTGACATTAAAAAGTGTAAGCGTAAAATTACACCCACACGAAGTACGGAATAGCAGTTGCCGGACCGGATGTGTGGCGGGTTGATTGCCATGTGTAACCCTCGTGCGGGTTCAGCACGAAGAGAGGTCTTTCAAAGGAGAAATGCGATGTCAGACCCAAATAAAGTATGGCCGACAGGTCTTACAGAAGCAGAATCAGAAGAGCTCCATCGGAATCTGATTCAAGGGACGCAAATTTTCGGGATGATTGCTGTGCTCGCCCATTTGCTCGCTTATATCTATTCCCCCTGGTTGCACTAAAAGGAGCTGATCATGATTTACGGAAAAATGTGGTGTGTGGTCAAGCCCTCAGTTGGTGTGCCAATTTTCTTGGCAGCCGTCGCTATCGGGTCGTTCGCGGTTCATTTGGCGTTAGTCACTAACACCACTTGGATCAAAGATTTCCTGAATGGTTCAGCAGCGAAGGTTGCTGTTGCAGCCCCAGCAGCGGCGCCTGCCGCTGCGCCAGCAGTCAAGAAGTAACTTTGTCTTGGACTTGAGGGTTCCAGAGTCATTGACCCTGGACCCTCGTTTTAATTTCTAACGCGAGACTCGAGTCACGCTGTGAATACATCGCCAGCACACCGACCGGGATCTAAAGTCGCCCATTTCTGGGTGAACTTCGGCACGAGATTTCTGCCATTTGCCGACGCGGCATCGCCGGACCTTCCGCTGCCACGTCTTCTCCGTCTCTCTCTATTTCAGATATCCGTTGGCATGGCCTTGGTTTTGCTAATTGGCACATTGAACCGTGTAATGATCGTCGAGCTGGGGGTCTCAGCTGCACTTGTTGCTGTCATGGTGTCACTTCCTTTGCTGTTCGCTCCCTTTCGCGCCCTCATTGGATTTAAGTCAGACACTCATCGATCAGAACTCGGCTGGCGTCGGGTGCCCTACATCTGGATGGGCACGATGCTCCAGTTTGGCGGCTTCGCCATCATGCCGTTCGCATTGCTGGTGTTGGCTGGCAAGGGGCATGCAGCGGATGCGCCTGCCTGGATCGGGCAGGCTGGCGCTGCGATCGCCTTCCTACTGGTTGGTGCTGGTGTTCATACCACGCAGACTGTCGGCTTAGCGCTGGCCACCGATCTTGCGCCGCATGAGTCACAGCCGAGGGTGGTGGGACTCATGTATGTCATGTTGCTCGTCGGCATGATTGGAAGTGCGCTCATCTTTGGCAGCTTGCTTGAGAACTACAGCCACGGTCGTCTCATTCAGGTCATTCAGGGCGCCGCAGTCACCACCCTCGTTCTTAATGTCATTGCACTCTGGAAGCAAGAGAGTCGCGATCGAACACGTATGCGATCGCAAAAGATTGACCCGACATTTCAGGAGTCATGGGCGGCTTTTTCAAAAGGCGGAGATGCGACACGTCGACTCATCGTCGTAGGCCTGGGCACGATGGCCTTCACCATGGAAGATGTCTTACTTGAACCCTACGGGGGCCAGATTCTTGGGATGACGGTGAGCGCTACAACCTTGCTGACGGCCACTCTCGCTGCGGGCAGTCTTTGGGGTTTTTGGTGGGCATCGCGTGTGCTGGCAAGAGGAGCGGACCCATTCAAAATGGCGAGTATCGGATCTTGGGTTGGGATTCCTGCCTTTATCTTGGTGATCGTTGCCGCGCCACTGGCGTCTCAGGCCGTCTTTACGATCGGCACATTCCTGATTGGATTTGGTGCAGGCCTTTTTGGGCATGGCACACTAACGGCGACCATGCAGTCTGCGCCAAGAGAGCAGGTCGGGCTTGCACTCGGCGCCTGGGGCGCCTCGCAGGCCACGGCGGCAGGGCTGGCGATGGCCTTGGGGGGGCTGATCCGGGATGCTGTCCCCTGGAGCGAACCGCTTGGAGGATATCTGGTGGTCTATTCGATTGAACTTATCTTATTGTTTGCGACAATAGTGACCATGCTGCCGTTACTTCGGCATGCCAAGGGACGACTCGGTACGGCAGCGAAGACTGTTCACCGACTGAAATCTTAACCAAGAAGGGCGAGGGCATTATGGAAGTCTGGCAAATTATTCTGGTGTGGTGGTTCGTGGTCGCAATCTTCTTAGTGGCAAATCATTTCAATCGCGGCTCAAAGTAGTTCTTTGGGCACATCTGAGAAGGCTCTGACATGTCAGAGCCTTTTTTCTTTATGCTGGGGCATCATGTCATTTTTATAAGGTTTTTCTGAATGACGCGACATTCTCTTCAGTTCTATGGTGCGGCTGGCGAGGTCACAGGATCACGACAGGTTGTCACGGTTGATTATCACGGCAAGCCATATGAGTTTCTTGTTGACTGTGGCATGTTTCAGGGTGGCAGAGATGCGCTAAAGCGCAATGGTGAGCGCTTTTTATTTGACCCTGCCACGCTGCGGTTTGTTTTGCTGACGCACGCCCATATTGACCACAGTGGGCTGTTACCGAAGTTATGTCGACAAGGGTTTAAAGGTCGTATTTACTGCACGCCAGCAACGCGAGAGTTGCTCGAGATCCTCTTGCGAGATAGCGCCCACATCCAAAAAATGGACTATGAGCGAATTCTGCGACGTCAAGAGCGTGGACGGTGGCGTGGTGAAGTGATTCCGCCACTCTATGACCTTGGCGATGTCGAGCGCGCACTTGATCAACTGGTTGCGGTGCCCTATGGCAAGTCCTTTGAGCCCGGCGTGGGCGTTACGGCGAGATTCGAGAATGCGGGGCACATCTTGGGCTCTGCGATTGTGGTGGTGTCGATTCAAGAGCCGGATCAGCCGAAGCCCTTTCGGATTGTTTTTTCCGGCGATCTCGGCATGCCCAATCGCCCACTCATGCAGGATCCGACGCCAATACCTGATGCCGATGTATTGGTGATTGAGTCGACCTATGGCGATCGACTGCATAAGACACTTGACCATACCGAGGAAGAGATCGTTCGTATCATTACCGAGACCTTGAAAGGGCAGGGTAATGTGGTGATCCCATCATTTGCTGTCGGGCGGACACAGGAGATTCTGTTTCTCCTGATGGATCTTGTCCGGCGTCAACGATTGCCGCACCTGGACATCTGGGTGGACTCTCCCATGGCCACCGCTGCCACGGAATTAACACATCGATTTTTTCGCGAGCTTGATCGAGAAGCGAGAGAGACCTTTGCCTGGTTTGAGGCCCATCCGAAAGCATTGGCGATTCGCTTCGTATCGAACGTCGAGGAATCAAAGGCACTTAATAAGATTAAGGCGGGCGCTATTATCATCTCGGCCAGCGGGATGTGTGAGGCGGGTCGTATCCTGCATCATCTGTATTGGAATCTTCCCCGAGCGCAGAATGCTGTGCTCATCACGGGCTTTCAGGCCCGGGGAACGCTCGGGCGACGACTGGTGGATGGTGAAAAGCAGGTCAGAATTCTTGGAGAAGAGATCGCCGTCCGAGCCTCGATCCATACTGTTGGCGGATTGTCTGCACACGCCGATCAAGCGGGGCTGCTTGATTGGTGCCGCCAGTTCAAGGCGCCGCCAAAG
>JBDLRA010000135.1:0-2960 GCA_039800285.1 Pseudomonadota bacterium | reverse complement strand
CCGCTGAATACATCATTCACCACCTGGGGCATCTGACCACGACCGGAAAGCCACAGACATCGATTATTGATTTCTCCATCATTAATCTCGACACCATGTTCTGGTCCTTGTCGATGGGCCTCTTGGTGATCTTCATTCTCTGGTCGGTTGCCCGTAAGGCAACCTCGGGCGTGCCTGGCCGCCTTCAGGCTGCAGTCGAGCTCGTTGTTGAGCTCGTAGAAGAGCAGTCCAAGTCGATCGTCCACGGCAATCGCACCTTTATCGCACCGCTGGCGCTTACCGTGTTTCTGTGGGTAATCTTTATGAACGCGCTGGATCTGTTGCCTGTGGATCTGCCGCATTTTATTTTTGCGGTGACTGGCCTCGATAGCATCATTCACTATCACCGGATCGTGCCAACAGCAGACCTGAACGGCAGCATGGGAATGGCGCTCGGCGTGCTTGTGCTGATGCTTTATTACAACGTCAAGATCAAGGGTGTTGTCGGGTTCGTTCATGAACTCTTCTGTGCCCCGTTTGGCGCACACCCCACCCTGTGGATCCCCAACCTGGCGATCAACATCATTGAGTTTGTTGCAAAAACGGTTTCTCTCGGCATGCGACTGTTTGGAAACATGTATGCGGGGGAACTGGTGTTCTGTTTGATTGCGCTCTTGGGCGGCACGGCGACGGTCTTTGGTTTTGTAGGACATGTCCTGGCCGGTTCCATCTGGGCAATCTTTCACATCCTGATCGTGTTACTGCAGGGCTTCATCTTCATGATGTTGACCCTGGTGTACATCGGCCAGGCTCATGAGGGGCACTGAGGAGTCGATTCAGAGCCTGGTTTTTTTGGTGTTTGTTTTTTTTATCTATCCCTTTGAGGAGTTGTTATGACGAACGTTGCTTTTGTTGCTCTTGCCTGCGGTCTGATCATTGGTCTGGGCGCGATTGGTGCCTGTATCGGTATTGGAATCATGGGCGGCAAATTTATTGAGGCATCTGCCCGCCAGCCCGAACTGATGAACGCTCTGCAGACCAAGATGTTCCTGTTGGCTGGTCTGATCGACGCGGCCTTCCTGATCGGTGTTGGTATTGCAATGATGTTCGCATTTGCGAACCCATTTGCAGGGTAATTTGCGGCGTTTGTCGCAGACCACTCGAACGATTTGTTTTTTGTTCCGGCGGTGGTCTGCATCGCCGGTCGTTTGATCAATACTTGAAAAGGGTTCCAACGTGAATCTGAACGCAACACTCATCGCCCAGTTGGTGGTGTTCTTCGTCTTGGCATGGTTCACCATGAAGTTTGTCTGGCCGCCTGTGATGAAGGCGCTGGATGAACGGGCTCGAAAAATTGCTGATGGTCTTGCTGCGGCAGACAAGGCAAAGGCGGATCTGGTCGCTGTTGAGCGTCGGGTTCAGGACGAGCTATCCAAAGCGAAAAACGTGGCTTCGGACGTTCGGGGTTCTGCTGAGAAGCAGGGCGCCCAGCTGATTGAAGAAGCTCGCGCCGAGGCAGCGCGTCTGGTCGCCCAGGCCCGCGAGGCCGCTGAAGCAGAAGCCGGCGCCGCCATGCAGCGCGCTCGCGATGCCCTTCGTGAAGAAGTGGCTGCACTTGCCGTGAAAGGCGCGCAGCAGATTCTGTCTCGCGAAGTCAATGCTCAGGCCCATGCGGATCTTCTGGCTAATCTAAAGAAAGAGCTCTGATTCATGGCTGAACTGCGCACGATCGCCAGACCTTATGCGGAGGCAGCCTTTGGGCTGGCCCAAGACGAAAAGGCGCTTGCCGGCTGGTCCGATGCGCTGGCAGGAATGGCTCGAGTGGTGGCAGCGCCTGAAGTCGCTGCGCTGATTGGAAATCCGGTACTGCCCGTCGCAAAACTTGTCGACGTGATTGGTGCTGGTGTTCCTGGCCTGTCAAAAAGCCAGCTCGGACTGCTGTCGGTCATTGCTGAAAATGATCGTTTGTCCGCCCTTGGCGAGATCAGTGCGATGTACGAGTCACTCCGTAATGCAGCGGAATCTGTGCTGGCCGCAGAAGTGACATCGGCCTTTCCGATGACGGATGCCCAGATCAAAGAGCTGACCGACCTTCTTGCAGCAAAGCATGGCAAGCAGGTGAAAGTGAATGTTGTTGTCGATCCCGCCCTGATCGGTGGCGTGTCCATCGCGATCGGTGATGAAGTTTTTGATGCGTCTGTGCGCGGCAAACTGTCCCGCATGGCCACTGCCCTGATGAACTAGGAGTTAACTGAATGCAACTCAACCCTTCCGAAATCAGCGAACTGCTGAAGACCAAAATCCAGGGTCTTAACCTGTCGACCGATTCCCACAACCAGGGAACTGTGGTCACAGTGACCGACGGCATCTGTCGTGTACACGGACTGTCGAACGTCATGCAGGGCGAAATGCTGGAGTTCCCCAACAACGTCGTCGGTCTTGCACTGAACCTTGAGCGTGACTCGGTTGGTGCGGTGATCCTGGGTGATTACGAAGGAATCTCCGAGGGCGATGTCGTTAAATCAACCGGCCGAATTCTGGATGTGCCTGTGGGCCCAGAACTGATTGGTCGTGTCGTGAACGCGCTGGGTCAGCCAATTGACGGCAAAGGACCGATCAACGCGAAGCTCACCGACGTGATTGAAAAAGTGGCGCCTGGTGTGATCTGGCGTAAGTCTGTTTCGCAGCCGATTCAGACGGGTCTGAAGGCGATTGACTCCATGGTGCCGGTTGGCCGTGGCCAGCGAGAGCTGATCATTGGTGACCGTCAGACCGGTAAGACAGCAGTTGCGGTCGACACCATCATCAATCAAAAAGGTCAGAACGTTTACTGCGTCTACGTGGCGATTGGTCAGAAGGCTTCTACCATTGCAAACGTGGTGCGTAAGCTCGAAGAGACGGGCGCGATGGCTTACACCATCGTGGTGGCCGCAACGGCTTCTGACTCTGCAGCGATGCAGTATCTGGCCGCTTATGCAGGC
>JBDLRA010000134.1:0-5771 GCA_039800285.1 Pseudomonadota bacterium | reverse complement strand
GTCATTTCTTTCTTCGCAGCGCGGGCCTTACGCTCACCAGCAGTCATCTGCTTGTGAATCTCACGCAGATCCACCAGCGGCAGGATTACTTTTTTCTGTAGATCAATCAGCTTCTGTTGTTCCTCCTGAAGCGCAGGAAGATTTCGCTGCAGCAATGGTGCCATCGCAGGCGTCACGGAGACATGCTTAATAAACAGCTCAAGATTCGTCTCGTTACCCGGGAATTCTTTGATGTACCAGTCTTGGCTCAAACCAACACGATCCACGGCAATCGCGCGGATCTTGCGTTCAATCTTACGAACATCGTCCACCTGGGCGCGCAGCGTGTCGGCCAAGCGCTCAACCATCTTGGCCGTAAAACGAAGTCCCATGAACTCGGTACTGATGGTCTTCTGGGCCTTCTCGTAGGCGGGCGACTTATAGCCCTCGGACTCGACGGCCTTGGTCATCTTGTCGAAGGCCTTCTGAATCACATCAAATTTTTCAAGCGCAGCGACTTTGCGCTCCTCTAACCGCGCGGAGTTCGCCGCAGCTGCCGCCGCACCATCATCATCGACCTCTTCCGAGGCCTCAATGGCAGCAAACTCGGCTTCTGTTGACGAGAGGAGATCCTCTTCAGGCGCGTTGGGGTCCACGATGCCATCCACCACATCACTGATCGGCATGGTGCCTTCACGAATCTTGTTCGCGCAGTCGAGTACCTCGCTGATGGTGACCGGGCAGGCGGAGATCGCGGTAACGATGTCACGAAGACCTTCTTCGATCTTCTTGGCGATCACAATCTCGCCTTCACGGGTCAGCAGCTCGACGGTGCCCATCTCGCGCATGTACATCCGAACCGGGTCCGTTGTGCGACCAAACTCTGAGTCCACTGTCTGCAGCGCTGCCTCAGCCTGCTCTTCTGCATCGTCGTCGTCAGACGCAGGAGCATTACTTGTCAGCAGAAGGGTCTCGGTGTCCGGTGCCTGTTCATAGACCGAAATCCCCATATCGCTGAAGGTGGCGACAATGGTTTCGATCTGCTCGGCCTCGACCACGTTCTCGGGGAGATGGTCATTGATCTCAGAGTAGGTCAGGTAGCCGCGCTCTTTGCCAAGCTTGAAAAGTGTCTTGAGCTTGGTCTTGCGGGCCTCGAGCTCCTCGGGGGTCACGGCGCCACCAGCAGGGAGAAATTCTTTCAGGACGCGATCACGCGCACGACGCGCAGAGCCCTTCTTCGGTGGTGGGGGCGGCTCCATAATGTCCGAGCCGTCACCATCGTCGAGCACAGAGTCATCTAAGCCATTTGCTTCGGCCTCAATCTGTTCCGGAGACTTCTTGGGTGGGCGACCGGGCTTTCCTTTGGGCTTTACCGGCTTTGCTGCAGCCTCTTCCTTGACCGTGTCCTTCGCTTTTGCTTTCGTCTTCTCTTCAGTCGCAGGTGCAAGCGCCTTTTTGTTCTTTTCTTCCTTTACTGCAGACGCTTTTTTGTCGTCTTTTTTCGCTGGTTTCACCTCGGGCTGCTTGCCCGCAGCTTTTACGGGTGCAACTTTGGACGGCGCCCCTTTTGCGGCGGGGGTCTTCGAAGGCGCTTTCGCTGGCGTTTTCGCAGTCGCGCCTTTCGCGGGCGCTTTAGGCGCCACACCCTTCGATGCGGATGTCTTTACGGGCATTGGCTTTCCTGCCGGTTTTTTCGCAGCCGGTTTTGCGGCTGGCTTCACAGCAGGTTTCTTCGTCGGTTTTGCAGCGGGCTTAGCCGCAACCTTCGTCACTGGTTTTTTTGCAGGCGCCTTGGCTGCCTTCGGTTTTGCAGCAGGTTTAGCTGGCTGTTTTTTTGCGGGCGCCTTCGCCACAGCTTTCACAGGTTTTTTGGCTGCGGGCTTCACAGGCTTTGCCGCTTTGGCAGCAGGTTTTTTGACCGGCTTCGCACTCGCTTTTTTCGCGACAACCGCGGTCTTCTTAGCGGGGGCTTTTTTGGCTGGCGATTTGCTGGATTTGCTCACGGGGTCTGCATCCTTAGACTAAAGGCGGAACCCTCGATTTTACCAAAAATAGGACCTAATAAATCAATGGCTTAGAGAAAATTTTCAGGTATTCGTTAGCGTGGCCTTCAAAGCCTGAATCTGGCTCCTGACCTGCTGCAGGGCGGTCAACGCCTGCGGGTCAGCGGCAGCCTCCTCGGCGAGCCTTGCCGCGGTCTCCTCAAGTGCTCGCACCCGAAGCCGCGTTAAGGCCCGGGCAAGTTCTAACTCCAGCGCCTTTGGCTCAGTTTCCATCAGCGCATCAAGAGCTGGGTCTGGCTTGGAAAGCTTCAGAAATAGGCGCACTGCTTCAGGACCCTTTTCGCGCCCCTCCGACAGGGCGGCCTCATGCAAGACGGCAAAAGGGACATCCCCTTCTGGCGGAAGGCGATCCTGAATCCAGCGCAGCAGGGCGAGCTGAGAGGCATCGAGATCGTCGGCAAACGCCGGATCAATATCTCGGCACCAGGCCGGCTTACGCACCAGAATCTGCAGCACGCGCTCGGCAAGCGGCCGGATCACGGGTCGCGGAAGTCTTATGGGAGCGGGGGCAGACTTGGTCCAAGACTGGCCCTGCTTACGGTCTGTTTTGACTGCTGGCGCACGATCAGCGGCTTGCGTCCCGGGGGAGGCGGCGCCCATCGCCGCATCACTGGCATCAAATCGTCTTGCAGCCTCTCTCGCAATCTGGGAACGCAGGGCATTCGGGGGCATAAGTGCAAGAAGTCGCTTGGCCTCCGCAATCGATGCAGCGCGTCCTTCTGCAAATTCCAACTGCTGACCATCACTGGCCACATCCAACAGAAATGCCGACAGCGGCTTGGCCTTCGCCACCCATTCCCGGAGGGCATCGGCGCCGTTTTCTCGAACGAAGCTATCGGGATCGTGTTCTTCAGGAAGAAACACGAAATCAATACGATTCTTTTCTGATGCGAAGGCAAGCGCTGTCTCGAGCGCGCGTGCTGCCGCACGTCGGCCAGCCTTATCCCCATCAAACATGAAGACGACGTGGTCGCTGAGTCGCAGTAACTGCTGCAGATGTGCCGGCGTTGTTGCCGTTCCAAGCGTTGCGACAGCATGGCCAAGACCATGCTGGGCAAGCGCCACCACATCCATATACCCTTCAACCACCCAGACCTGCCCTGACTCCCGAATCAGCGGGCGTGCCTCGAAAACACCATAGAGCTCGTAGCCCTTTGAAAACACAGGCGTCTCGGGAGAGTTCAGATACTTCGGCTCATCACTACCGAGTGTGCGCGCACCAAATCCCAAGACCTCGCCACGGTTACTCAGAATCGGAAACATGATGCGATCACGAAACCGGTCATAACGCTTGCCTGCATCCCCCTCGATCACAAGCCCAGCATCGACAAGATCTTTCGTGTTGTAGTCGCCGTACACGGACTGAAGTGGCTGCCAGCCAGAAGGCGCGTAGCCAAGGTGATAGCGCGCGGCAATCTCGCCGGACACCCCACGATTCTTGAGGTAATCAATGGCCTGGGGAGAATCTTTCAGCCGTCTTTGATAAAACTTCGCCGCCTCGAGCAAAAGATCTCGAAGCCGTGCGCGGTAATCCGTTTCTTTCTTTTTGATCGCCGGGTCAATCGGGTTCACCTCTTGCGGAACCTCAAGCCCAACGCGTCTTGCAAGATCCTCGACGGCCTGGGGAAACGGCAGACCAAGATGCTCGATCAGGAACCCCAACGCTGACCCGTGCGCCCCACAGCCAAAGCAGTGATAAAACTGTTTCGATGGGCTCACGGAAAACGACGGTGATTTTTCCGTGTGAAAAGGACACAGGCCTGAGTAGTTCGCCCCAGCACGTTTTAGCTGAACATACTGGCCCACGACCTCGACAACATCCACACGTCGAAGCAGGTCGTCTATGAATTGCTGGGGGATCATGACGCTAGTGTACGCGCCGAAAACCGCTGCGCCGATAGCGCAGCCGAGATGTTATTTCGCGAGTCTTGCCTTCAGGAGCGCAGAGGCTGCACCCATATCCGCCTTACCTGCAAGCTGCGGCTTGATCACGGCCATGACCTTGCCCATGTCCTGCGGACCGGCCGCCCCCGTTGATGCAATTGCAGCGTCAATCACTGCTGCCACTTCGGCGTCGGAGAGTTGTGCGGGGAGGTACGCCGATAAAACGGCGAGCTCGGCCTGCTCTTTATCGACCAGATCCTGACGGCCACCGGCCTGGAACTGGCTGATCGAGTCCTTGCGTTGCTTGATCATTTTCTCGAGGACGGAGAGCACTGCCGTGTCATCGAGGGTGATGCGGTCATCGACTTCTTTTTGCTTAATGGCCGCAGAGAAGAGCCGAAGCGTCGTCAGACGATCCGACTCTTTAGCCCGCATGGCGGACTTAATATCTTCTTGGAGTTGTTCCTTAACGCCCAATTAATACTTGCGCTTGGGGAGCATCATGCTGCGAACGCGCTTATAGTGGCGCTTAACGGCAGCTGCCTTCTTACGCTTGCGCTCTGCGGTGGGCTTCTCATAGAACTCGCGCGCGCGGAGTTCGGTCAGAAGACCAATCTTCTCGATCGTGCGCTTAAAGCGACGGAGGGCGGCCTCGAAGGGCTCATTTTCTTTCACGCGAACAACAGGCATTTAGAATTTCATCCAGTCAAAAAATGGTGGCAGGGAACCCGTAAGTATCGCGAACTCAAGGCTTTCTGGCAAGTGACGAACCCAAAATCCCCGAATCCAGCGCCCCCATCAATCAGGGACATACAAAATCCCCTGGTCGTCTTGGGCATCGAAACCTCTTGTGACGAAACCGGGGTGGCGCTTGTACGCCTTGAGCCGAGAGCGTCCAGCGGCTCTCCTAACCAGGCGCCGGCGACCGGGACGATTCTCTCCCAGGCGCTCCATAGCCAAATCGCCCTGCATGCGGCCTATGGAGGGGTTGTCCCCGAGCTAGCCTCCCGAGACCATGTGGTCCGGCTTGCCCCTCTGGCCAATCAGGCCCTCGCGGAGGCATCCCTGTCTTGGTCTGACATTGATCTGATCGCCTATACGGAGGGGCCAGGCCTTGCAGGAGCCCTTCTGGTCGGGGCAAGCCTCGCCCAAGGCCTATCTTATGCCTGTAGCAAACCCATCATCGGGGTCCACCATCTCGAGGGACATCTACTCTCTCCGTTACTAGAGCCTGATGCCGAAAAGTTAGTCTTCCCTTTCTTGGCGCTTTTGGTGAGCGGCGGACACACCCAGCTGATGCGGGTCGACGGGCTCGGCCGATACACGATGCTGGGAGAGACCATCGACGATGCTGCAGGAGAGGCCTTTGATAAAAGCGCTCAGTTACTCGGTCTGGGTTACCCCGGTGGTCCCGAGATCGGCAAATGGGCCATGAAGGGAGATCCGGCACGCTTTGATCTGCCAAGACCCTTGGCCAAGCGACCGACACTGGACTTTAGTTTTGCAGGACTCAAAACGGCAGTGCTCACCCATGTGCAAAAACTGAAGGCCCTACATGGGCTTGACGACCAAGCCCGAGCAGACATGGCCGCGAGCGTGCAGGCAGCGATCGTTGATGTGCTGATGAGCAAGACGGAGCGCGCTATCTCCGAGACAGGGATACAGCAACTGGTGGTCGCAGGAGGCGTTGGAGCCAACCTAGCACTTCGCGCGCGGCTTAAACAACTTGAGCAAATGGGGCGTTGTCAGGTGATCTTCCCAGCACCGAGTCTCTGCACAGATAACGGCGTGATGATCGCCTGGGCTGGAGGACTTCGGGCACTTAGCGATCAACGCGGACATGAC